>JAIRKS010000214.1 GCA_031259905.1 Odoribacteraceae bacterium | reverse complement strand
GGACATCGACTCGCGCGCGAGCGACACGTGTTCCGCCTCGTCGGAAATCGTCTCGCGCTTGCGCGACACACTGGCGGAGCAGTCCGCCGGGCTGTCGCACGCGTGCGACACGTCGGCGGAGCAGTCCGAAACCGTGTCGCACGCGTGCGACACGTCGGCGGAGTAGTCCGAAAGCGTCTCGCGCGAGCGCGAGACAGTCGCGGAGCAGTCCGAAAGCGTCTCGCGCTCACGCGAGACGGTGGCGGAGCTGTCCGAAAGCGTCTCGCGCAAGCGCGAGAATGTCGCGGACGACTCCGACGGCATCCCGTAGCGCGGGAAGAGTGGCGTGACGGTTGTCGCGATGCTGACGCGATAGAGCGACTGCCGGTAGCGCGTGAATGTTTCCCTGTTGTTTTTCATCGTTACTTTTATTTATCGTGACGCGGAGGGTTTCCTTAGTCGTGGATTACCTCGTTCACGGTGCGAATGTAAGAAGATTTAGCGGTATACGCGAGCGCGCGGCGATTTTTCTCGTTTTTTTATCTACGGGACATCGGCGGGGCTATCCGCGATCGTCCCGCGCGAGCGCGAGACAATAACAGAGCAGTCCGTGACGGTCTCGCGCGAGCGCGAGACGATAGTAGAGTAGTTTGAAAGTGTCCCGCGTCCTTACAGGAAGATTCCGGGGCAGTCCGTGACGGTCCCGCGCGATCGCGAGACGTCGGCGGGGTAGTACGAAAGTGTCCCGCGTCCCGTCACGTCGCGGGCGGCGGGGAAAAGGAAACGGGCGCCCCCTCGCGAGGAGGGGACGCCCGTTGACGGTAGAGAGGCGAAGGAGCGCGACTGCCGGTCAGCGGATGACGCGACAGTTGTAGATGGAGGTGACACGGGAACGGTCGTGTCCCTTGAGGGTGACGCGTATCTTCTCTTTCCCGGCGGTGAACGTGGCGGGGATGTCGATGGTGTTCTCGATGAAGTTGCCGGGGTCGCCGGCGGGGGAGAAGAGTTGCAGCTGCTGGCCGTCGACGAGAATCTCGAAGGTGTCGCGCCCCGCGTCCCCTCCCCAGAAGGTCATCATGAGCTTGACGGGCGCGGCGGGGAGGACTTTCATGTCGAAGGCGATGTAGCCGTTGGGGTAGGCGTAGCGGAACTTCTTGCCGCGGAAGTCGCCGACGCGGCTCTCGCGGGAGTCGAGGTAGTGATCGCGCTCGGGTTGCATCTCGCCGAAGGTGACGTGGTCGACGGTGACGCGGTCGAGCGCGGCTACGCGTGCTAGCTCGGCGGCGCGGGCTTGTTGCTGTGCTTGCCAGCCGCCGGGGGTGAAGACGTCCCAGTAGACGGTGTAATACTGGTCGCTGACCTTGTAGAAGGGGACGAGCGTGACGTCGGCAGGGTGTCCGAGGCCGCTGGAGCGGAAGGTTTGGGGGTGATCGTTGACGGCGACCAGGCGCGGAACGATGCTTTTGTCCTCCGAGACGAGGACGGGGACGCCGTTGACGGGCTCGACGGGTTGTTCGCCCAGGTCGCCGGCGAGGAGCGTCGGGCCGTGGAAGATGGCCCTCCTGTCGGCGTTGTCCGGCATGGCCTGCTCGTGCAGCGGCATCGGGATGTGGATGTCGACGCGGTCGCCGCGTTTCCAGTTGCCCTGGAGGGCGACGTATGACCCGGGCGTGGCGTTGATTTTCCGCGTGACGCCGTTGACTTTGACGGTCATGCTGGTTGCCCAGGCGGGGTAGCGGAGGTTTAACGTGAAGGATTGGCGCGCGCCGGCGGTGACGCGGAGGGTGACGCGGTCGCTGTCGGGGTACGCGGTCTCGAGGCGGAAGGTCATCGCGCGGTCGCGCCAGGAGAGTGTCGAGGGGATGTAGAGGTTGACGAATAGCGCGTCGTTGGCTGGCGCGCGTGCGTAGATGCTTGCGCCGTACTTGGAGTGGTTTTCGAATCCGGTGCCCATGCAACAGGTAAACGTGTTGAATTTATCGCTGAACGTCTTGTGGCCTCCCATAGCGAGGGGTACGAAGTAGGAGGTCATGCCGGTGGCGGGGTGTCGCGAGGCGAGGATATGGTTGTAGAGCGCTCGCTCGTGGTAATCCGCGTACGCGGGATCGCCGCTCCACTCGTGGAGGTGGCGGGTGAGCTTGAGCATGTTGTAGGTGTTGCAGGTTTCGCACGTGGAGTTGGTGAGGCGATCGTTGAGCTTGTCGGGTTCGGCGAGGTACTCGGCGGATGAGTTGCCGCCGTTGGCGTAGGAGTGGTGGTGCACGACGCGTTCCCAGAAGAATCGGGCGACGCGGGCGTGTCGCTCGTCGCCGGTAAGCTCGTGGAGGCGGGCGCTGCCGATGATCTTTGGGATTTGCGTGTTGGCGTGCAGTCCGGGGAGGATGTCGCGGCCTTCGGCGAGGGGGTTCATGA
Organism: Odoribacteraceae bacterium; assembly: GCA_031259905.1. Lineage (GTDB taxonomy): Bacteria > Bacteroidota > Bacteroidia > Bacteroidales > Marinifilaceae > JAIRKS01. The sequence continues at coordinate 7,066 of JAIRKS010000214.1, read as the reverse complement.
GTCGCTCGTGGTAGAACGCGTTGGCGGCTTCGAGGTATTTGTTGTCGCCGGTGATGGCGTGGATGCCGGCAAAGGCGTCGTTCATTCCGCCGAACTCGCAGTTCATCATGAGTTGCATTTGCTCGTTGGAGAGGGTGGAGATGCTGCCGGCGAGGTAGTCGGCGAGGTTGACGAGGACGTCTTTCGCCTTTTCGTTACCGGTGAGGAGGTAGACGTCGAGTAGCCCGGCGACGGTTTTGTGGATGTTGTACCACGGTGACCAGAGGCCGTTGAGGTCGAAGCCGGAGGAGCGGATGATGCCCTTGTGTAGTTGCTTGAAGACACGGTCGCCGCCGGGTAGGCCGCCGATGAACCCGTTGACGAAGGCGACCTGGCAGGTGTCGAGCTCGTGTACCATGTATTCGAGGAGCTTCCTGAAGCGTTCGTCGCCCGTGGCGGCGTAGTGCTGCGCGGCGGCCGTGAGGACGTGCCCGGCGGTGTGGCCGTCCAGCCCCGATGATTCCCAGCTGCCGTAGGGGGGGGCTTTCGGCGGTAGCCCGGCGTTGCGACGAAAACTCGAGAGCAAGCGGTCCGGCTCCAGTTCGAGTAGCCACGCGGCGTTCATCTCCTCGGCCGTCTTGAAGGGGCTGTCGAGAAGACGCACGTCGTGCAGGGTGAAGTACTTGAGGGCAACGGGAATCGCGTCGGCGACGACGATCCCCCGCGGGAGGTCGCCCGTGGCGCGCGAGTCGTGAGGTGTCGAGACCGCTTGCGCGGTGGCCGCGAGGGGGATGCCGGCGATCGCGGCAATGACGATGGCGATGGTGTGTCTTTTCATGGTTTAGCGCTTGTATTTGTTGACGTACCCGTGACGGCTGATGGATTCGTTGGTCTCGGGGAAGTAGCGGTGGATGATGTCGTGGAGGCGACGGTCGTATTTTTTCAGTTCTTTTCTGGTGTTGACGTGGTTGTGCTTGCCGTCGGGGGTCTTCACCTCGGCGTTGACGTTGAACCAGCTCTGGACGCCCTCGGCCCAATACTCGGCGATGTCGGTCGCGGCGTAGGTGTTCTCCCATTTCCCCGTGGCCCTGGCCGCGTCGAGGGCTTCCTGCAGCTCGGCGTTGATGCCGGGGTAGACCGTGACGATGCCGATGAGGTGGATGGAGTGGGAGAACTCGTGCACGAGGATGTCCTCGGCGTGATACTTGTCTATCTGGTACGCCAGCAGGTTTTCCTCGGCGCATGTCGTGAGCGGGTCATGCAGCCCGCCTCCCAGGCCGCGCGCGCGAAGGTCCCAGTTGAGGGAGGTATCGGCGGCGAGGTGCGCGTGCTCGGGGATGTCGGTGGTCCCCTCGTAACGCGCCATGACGCCGACGCGGGTGTTGATGTCGGTCATGGCTTTGAGGACTTCCGGCGGGAGCATTCTCGTCATGGCCTCCAGCGTGTGGCGTGCCGCGTGCAGCGCGGAGTCGGGGACGCGATGGGAGGATACGAGGTGAATGCCGTTCACGTTGATGTATTTCTTGTAAAAGGGGTGTAGCCCCAGGGCTGCCGGTGGCGCTGTCACTGGCGGCTTGTTCGTTTGCGCTGCCGCCGGTAGGAAACTCGCTAACGCGAGGAGAAGAAGTAAGTGTTTCATGGGTTTTTTCGTGTTAAAGGGTGACGTGTGACGCGTGACGCGTCAGGTGCGAAGGTATTCTTTAGGAATGAAAGATCAAATCGCGGTGCATTAAAAAGGCGCCTGCCCGTCCCGCGCTGGCGAAACGAACAGGCGCCGGGACGCGTGGTTACTTGCGCAGGTATACTTTGTCCCAGCCGATGTTGTCGTTCCACGATTCGTGCAACTCGAAGTGGAGAACGATTTGCCTGAGCTTGGGATCGTAGTATGACTGGTCGGTGAGAATGGTGTTGCTAGGATCAAGGAAGGCCACGACCTCCACCCTCAGGCAATCCTCCGCGTAGGGGGATTCCTCGTTGTGCACCTTGAATAGTAACGGGTATACCCAGGCGGCTCCACCTCCCTGCAGGATATAGTCGAAGTCAAAGCTGCCGAAGTCGCCTCGCCTGTCCCAGTTCCACTCGAAGTCCGCCTCTGTCAGGTTCATGTATTGCTCTTTGGTGAGCACCGTGCCGCGGAAGTCACCCCTGTCCCGTGAGGCCTCGACGATCTGCGGGATGTATTCCCCGCCGAGCACGCTCAAGTCGATCAAATACTGCACGACGGTGACGGTGGCCGTCGCCCCGTTCGTGCCGAGCGTCACGGTTACGTGCCCCAAGCGGTACGATTCGGTAGGCGCGCTTGCCTCGAAGTTGACGGTCTCGCCGTCTTTCGAGCAGGTCAGCCACGACGGGGCGTCGCTACTGACGCTCCACGTGCTCGCGTCGGTCGTGACGGTGAAGCTGCCGCTGCCGCCGGTGTTCATGAAGATGGTGTCACGCGACAATTCCACCGTGCGATGTTCCTGGGTGACGGCGACGCTAAGGGTACGCGACCCGGCAGTGAATTTCAGCGTGGCGACGCGACGCTCGTCGGTGAAGTTCTCCTGTGCCGTCACGGTGAGCAGGTCGCCGCTCTTCTGGCAGGAGAGCCACTCCTCGCTGCCGACGGTGAAGTCCCACGCGTCGAAGGTGGTGGAGATGGCCAGGGAGCTTGTCTGTGCTTTCGCGTCGAGGCTTAGCCTGGAGGGTGTCGCGCTGAGTTCGGCGGCGATGGTGGTGAAGCTGCGGACGACGGAGTAGGCCGTCTCGCCGCTCTCCAGGAGCGCGTAGGCGACGTAGGAGTACTTGGTGGCGGACTCGCAGTCGGTGACGTCAAAGAAGTACTCGCTTTTCTTCTCCGTGGAGCTGACGACCGTGCCGTACGCGACGAGCGCCGCCTGGTCTGCCTGCAACCCGTAGAGGATTCCTACCTCTTTCACTTTGTCCGGCGTGTTGATGATGACCTGCACGCGGGCGGAAGTGGGGGTAAATGATGTTTCTACCGGCCCGCCGTTGACGTTCACGTCCGGCGCGGTGATGTCTAACTTGTCGGCCTCGCAGGCGATCATTGTCCCGGCGAGCGCTATCAGGAAGATGGTTGTTTTCATGGGTATTTACTTTTTAGATGTATTCGTGAATTTCACCTTGTAGGGATACTCCTCGTCGTTGGAGGTGTTGTCGTCCCAGACGTGTTGCACGTGGGTCGTTGGTGCACCGGAGACGACGAGCCACAACTGGGAGAGCGTCTCGGTGACGGCGAAGGAGGCGACGCCCTCGTCGGAGCGGTGGATCTCGCCGTAGACGGGAGTCCAGCCGTCACTCTTGACGCCGACGAAGCCGTAACGCCAGCCGGCGCGGGCGTCGTGGGCGGTGCGGTAACGGGCGTCGCCGCGTACTCCCTTGAAGTCGACGGAGACGGTCGTGCCGACGGCGGGGACGGTCAACGGGATGGCGTTGTAGCCGTAGTCGTGCGGGGCGAGCGTGCCGTCGTCGATGAGGGAGGTGCCGGGATCAGTGGTCCTGTTGAAGTCCGGGGCGACGATCAGGTAGCCGTCCGGCTCTGCCAGGAGTTTGGTCTTGTGGGTATACCACTTGGCCTTGTCGGCAGCGGAGGAGCGGTCGATGACCTGCCGGTAGGCGTACCCCTGCGGGTAGTCCCACGTGATGTTGTGGCAGGCGGATTCCCAGACCTCGTCGTTGAACCTGGACTGGCTGACGCCGGCGACTTTCTTGTAGGTGTCGACGGGGTCTTCCCCGTAGGTGGCCTCGCGCCACACGCGGGCGAGGAAGTCCAGGCCGTGCAGCATCCGCCAGTACTCGACGAGGTAGAATGCCTGGTAGCGCAACCACTCGTGGGCGAATCCCATGTTGCTCTTGGCAATGTAGTCGCCGACCTGGCTGGTGAGGTCGGGGTAGAGTTGCCAGGACATGTATTGCGCGCAGACCTCCCAGAAGAAGCCGACGGCGCCGGGGTTGGGGCCGATGGAGGTGTTGTTGTAGCCGTACATGCCGTCGCAGTAGACCTGGTACTGGAAGGTGTGCCCGAACTCGTGGGCGATGGTCTGTCCGACGGGGTGCATCGTGGCGGGGTTCACCCACAACGCGCCGATGACGTAGTCGTAGCCGCCGCCGTAGGCCGCCCATTCTGTCTGGTAGAGGACGCGGAAGATCATCTTGAGGGAGTCGGTACGCGAGTTGCCCGGCTCGATGAACCGCAGCGAGTCGCGGTAGTAAGCGTAGAACTGCTCGCCCTTTTCCAGCAGGTCATAGACATCCACGCGGAGGTCCGACGAGATGGAGGTGGCGTTGGGATCGTCGCCGAAACCGGATTCCCAGAAGACGACGATGTTCTCGGAGGAGGCCATGCGGTGGTAGCTCCAGGAGCTATTCTCGTTGTAGAAGTTGATGTTCCGGATGCCGTCTTGCGCGGGCTTGTGGATCTTCTTGCCGCCGGGGATCACCGTGAGTTTTCCTTGCACGTCGCTATCGGCAAGGGTGCTGGTGATCTCGAAGACCCCCTTCTGCTGCACGGAGAGGAAGCAGTCCACGAAGATCTCCTTGTTCAGGGCATTGTTGTCCGCCGCGATCCGGTAGTGGACGGTGTTGTCCGCTTGCGTGGCGACGGGGAAACAAGGCACGGGGTACGGGATGATGATCGCGTCGGGCGTGTAGATGATCTCGGCCCACGGGTTGGCTTTCTCGAAGGTGTTGAGCGCGGTGTTCCGGGGCACGAGCCGGTCACCCCAGCCCACCGGCTGGCGACGACGGTCTTGCAGTTTCACGATGATGTATCCCGATTGCGCGTCGTATTTTGACCCGAGGGAGGCGGTGAAGGCATCGAGGTCTTCGCCTGTCAACTCGCGGCTCGTCACCCGCGATGAGACGTTGTCGGCGAAGGTGCTGATGCGCCAGCCGATGGTAGCCTCGACGGCATTCGCCGCGTTTTCCTTGAGTTGAAGGCGACAGATGCCCTCCTTGAGTTCTGTCTTGCCGTCGCGCGTGATCTCGAGGTCGACGAGGTAGACGCCCGCCGGTATCTTTCCGCTACCGGCCCCCCAGAGGGTGAGCTTGCCGGTGGAAGGATCGACGGAGAGCGTGCTCGCCTGTAACGGGGCGTACTTGGACATGACGGCTTGCACGGTCTTGTCCGTTTCCGGGTTTACCGGGCTGCTCCACCGCGCAACCTCGCACGTGGCGAAGAAGAGCGGCTCGCTTTGCTTGCTGGAGAAGTCGCGAACGTCCTTGATGCTTATCGCTATCTCACCGGCGTAACCGGCAAGGTCCAGCGCGGGGCTTTCGTAGTCTATTCCCTTCGTCACCGTGAGGAGCGAGGTGCTGTAACCCACGTCCCCGATGTCGGGCGCGATCCCCCCGTCGTCGTCGGAACAAGCGAGGAGGAGGAGTGCCGCGCCCCAGGTCGTGATGATGGTCCTTAGTTTCATGGTAGTCATATTAAGGCACGCGTCCTCCCTCCAGGGGAGGGGGAAAGACGCGGCCCGCGGGTTTTATTCTCTTGCCGTGAGGATGTACTCGTCCCAGCCGCGATTGCCGTTCCAACTCTCGTACATGTCGATGTTGATCACGAGTTGTTTCTTCTTGGGGTTGTAATACGACATGTCCTCGTACGTGCGGTTGCCGGTCGGGCTAAACGGTTCGAGGAAGGCGACAACCTCTACCCGGTAGCATCCCGACGCGAAGGGAGATTCCTCGTAGTGTAGCTTGAAACATAACGGGTAGACCCACATCGCCGCGGATGCCGAGAAGACGTAGTCGAAGTCAGTGCCGGCAAAGTCTGCCGACCTGTTCCAACTCCACGTGAAGTCGGCATCAGGCAGGCTCATGTACGCGGACTTGGTAATGATTGGTCCGGTGATCGCGCCCCTGCCCCTGGATTCCCGAATGATTTGCGTGTCATACTCTCCCGATAGATCCACGGGGACGATCCTGAAACCGCTGAAGAGGGTCATGGCGAGCGTCCCGAGATCCGTGCGGATAGTCTCCCCGGGCAACCCTCCCTCGTCGGGCATGTTGATACGGAAGTCGAGCGTGTCGTACTCCGGGTGCGTCAGCAGCAGGTCATAGATCCCGGGGCCGGGCAGGCGGATGTTGACGGTACCTTCCTCGTTCGTCCCGTCGGCGCCGGTGAGCAGGCCGAGGATGGAGACTCCCTGGACGGGCAGGAAGGTAGAATCATCGACGACGTTCAACGAGGCCACGTAGTTCACGGCTTTCATGTTCATCCCGATGGTTGCTTCGATCTCCTTGTTGTTCCCCTCTTTTACCTCGCCGATGGGGACGGACGTGGTGTAGACATCGTAGATCTCGTGACTAAACTCCAGGCCGACGAGCGCGCGGGGCGCGCTCTCGAGATTGATGGTGACGACGCCGTCGCTGCCGGTAGTCTCCGTGATCTTCAGAAGCACGTGCTTTACCGTCACGTTGGCGAGCGGTTGCCGGGTAGCGTCGTCCACGACAGTGAGGCGAATCGTCGCGCTCCCTGCCGTGAACTCCTCGTTGTCGCTCGTCGACACTTCATCGCCCCCGCAGGAGGCAGCGAAGAGAGCGAAACAACCTCCAAGTAGCAAATAAAATATCTTTTTCATGGTGTAGAAGTTTTAGTGTTATACTTTATCCACGACGCCGTTGTCGTCCGCGCCGGTCATCTGGTACGTCACCTCGAAGACTCCCATGCGCAGTATTTCCCAGCTGAAGCGGATGTAGATATCCATCCCCAGCGTGGTGGCTGACGGGATGATGCGGTAACAGTTGAGGCGCTGGTTGCTGCTCGTGCGGGCCTCTATCAGCGGGAAGGGGACGAGGCGGAAGGGGGTGATGATCGCGTCGTCCGTGTAGACCATCTTCTGCCAGGGGCTGCGGTTCTCGAAGCACCCGACGCTCGCGTCGCTACGCTGGCGGATCTGCCCGCCGGTGTAGGGGTCGGTGCCGCCGCTCCAGGAGAACGCGTCGCCGTAATTGTCGAGCACCTTAACGACCATGTAGCCGCATTCTGGGTCGTACGTCGCGCCGGCGGCGGAAAGTTTAGCCTGGAAAGCGGTCAGGTCGGCGCCAAGCAACTCGCGGTAGGAAATCTTCGGTTCGGGACGGGTGG
>JAIRKS010000201.1 GCA_031259905.1 Odoribacteraceae bacterium | reverse complement strand
CTACACGGTCACCTCCTCCAACGCCGCGACACCGCCGGTCGTCACCCTCCACGACGCGGGCGGGAAGGCGATACGCGTCCTAGAAGACAACGCCGCATTAAAAAAACGCCTGGAAGAATACCCCGTCATCACGCGGGAATTCACCCGGGTACCGGCGGCGGACGGCGTGACGATGCTCGACGCCTGGATCATGAAACCGGTGGGCTTCGACCCGACCCGTGTCTACCCGCTAATGATCACGCAGTACAGTGGCCCCAACTCGCGGCAGGTACGCGACGCCTGGGAACTTGACTGGACGAGCTACCTCGCGCAGGAAGGCTTCGTCGTCGCGTGCGTCGACCCGCGCGGGACGGGCTGTCGCGGCGAGGAATTCCGGAAATGCACCTACATGCAGCTGGGCAAGATCGAGAGCGACGACATGATCGCCGCCGGGCGCTGGCTGGCCGCGTTACCGTACGTCGACGCGGCGAAGATGGCCATCTGGGGATGGAGCTACGGCGGCTTTATGTCATCGTTATGCCTGATGAAAGGCGACGGGCTATTCGCCGCCGCGATTGCCGTGGCCCCGGTGACACACTACCGCTACTACGACAGCATCTACACCGAGCGCTTCATGCGTCGCCCGTCGGACAACCCCTCCGGCTACGACGACAACGCCCCCGTCAACCTGGCCAGGCAAATGAAAGGAAAACTACTGCTGTGTCACGGCACCGCCGACGACAACGTCCACGTCCAAAACACCCTCGAGCTGGCCGAGGCACTCGTGCAGGCAAACAAACCCTTCGACATGCAACTCTACACGAACCGTGACCACGGCATAAACGGCGGCATGACCCGCCTCCACCTTTACTCGAAATTCACGAGCTTTCTCCGCGAAATGGTAGAGAGCAACTGAAAATAACCCCTAAATCCTTTAACCATGAACAAGAGTATTACAGAACTGACACCGCGAGAAGTCTGGACAAACTTCTACAAGCTCACCCGCGTCCCCCGTCCCTCCAACCACGAGGAAACCGCCCGCGCCTTCCTGCTGCAATGGGCCGCCGAGAACGGCATCCCCGCCGAGATGGACGAGGCGGGCAACATCCTGATGAGCGCCCCGGCCACGCCCGGCATGGAAAACCGCCGGGGAGTAATCCTGCAGGGACACCTCGACATGGTGCCGCAGAAAAACAGCGACAAGGTACACGACTTCCTCGTCGACCCCATCGACGCCCGCGTCGACGGCGAGTGGGTAAAAGCCAACGGCACCACCCTCGGCGCCGACAACGGTATCGGCGTGGCCGCCGCCATGACCATCCTCCTCTCCACGGACATCCCGCACGGGCCGCTCGAGGTGCTCGTCACCGCCACCGAGGAAACCGGCATGGACGGCGCCAACGGCATCCGCCCGGGATGGGTAAAGGGAGACATCCTCCTGAACCTCGACTCCGAGACGGAAGGCGAGCTATACGTCGGTTGCGCCGGGGGAATCGACGGGAGAATCCTCTTCCACTACGCCCCCGTGCTCGTCCCCTCCGGGAGCAAGGCCTACAAGCTGCACCTCCACGGGCTAAAAGGAGGACATTCCGGCATGGACATCAACCTCGGCAGGGGAAACGCCAACAAGCTCGTCGCCCGTCTCGTCAAGACCCTCGGCGAGGAAATCGACCTCCGCGTCGCCTCGCTCGAGGGGGGGGACACGCGCAACGCCATCCCGAGAGAGGCCATCGCCGTGGTGACGCTACCCTCCGTCGAGGCGGGAAAATTCATCGCCCGCGTCAAGGAGATCGAGGCAACCTTCCGCGCCGAGCTAAGCCTCGCGGACCCCGGCCTGACGTGCACCGTCGAGGAGACGTACCTGCCGGAACGCGTCATCGACCGCCGCGTGCAGCGACGCATTGTGAACGCCATCCTCGCCTGCCCGAACGGGGCGATGCGCGTGATCGACTCGATGCCGGACACCGTGGAAACCTCCAACAACCTCGCCATCGCGAGAATCGGTGACAAGCACGCCGAGATCATCATGCTCGCGCGCTCCTCGGTGGAGAGCGCCAAGGAGGCCCTCGTGCAATCCGTCCGTGCGGTATTCGAGCTGGCCGCCGCCGACGAGATCTACTTCGAGGGAGGCTACCCCGGCTGGAAACCCAACCCGGGCTCGGCCATCCTCCAGACGATGATTGCCGTCCGCGAGAAACTGGACGGGAAGACGCCTGCGATCAAGGCCATCCACGCCGGCCTGGAGTGCGGCATCCTCGGCGCCACCTACCCGCGGTGGGACATGATCTCCTTCGGCCCCACCATCTGCTCTCCCCATTCCCCGGACGAGCGGGTAAACATCGCTTCTGTCGGGAAGTTTTGGGAATACATGAAAGCCACGCTGGCGGCCATCCCGCCGCGGTAGGCGCTCGCGGGAGTTCCCGCTGACGCGTCGACGAGGCGCCCGCTTAACCCCGGGCGCCTCTTCTCGTTGCTCCCCCGCCGGGGGAGACGAGGAGACCCGCTGCGTCCCCGCCCTCCTCCCCGGCTCCTCCCACCGGGTAAGCCGGCTCCCGCTATAGCCTTTCCGGGATCATTCGCTACCTATCCCTGCCCGTCCGCTCGTTCTCCCTGTTCGTCTGTCCGTCACCAGGGGAGGGGCGGGGGCCGTTCAGGGAGTTGTTGCGTTCTCGTCCTCGGGGAACAGGCGTTGTAGGATGTTTTTTACTTCCGTGGGGGTAGTCTTGACGGCCA
>JAIRKS010000178.1 GCA_031259905.1 Odoribacteraceae bacterium | reverse complement strand
TCGCCGCGGGTGGCCGACGCGCAAAAGTGCTTGCGGGTGTCGGGCAAGCATAACGATCTGGAGGAGGTCGGGCACGACACGTATCACCACACCATGTTCGAGATGCTGGGCAACTGGTCGTTCGGGGACTACTTTAAGAAGGAGGCGATCGCCCTCGCGTGGGAGTTCCTGACCGTGGAGATGAAAATAGAGCCCGACCGGCTGTTTGCAACGTACTTCGAGGGAAGCGCCACGGACAACCTCGAGACGGATCGCGAGGCACGGACGTGCTGGGAAGATTACCTGCCGGAAGACAGGGTGTTGCCCGGTAATAAAAAGGACAACTTCTGGGAGATGGGCGAGACCGGCCCCTGCGGCCCCTGCTCGGAGATACACGTCGACTTGCGCCCGGACGAGGAACGGGCCGCACGGCCGGGACGAGAGTTAGTCAACGCTGGTAACCCGTTGGTCATCGAGATATGGAACCTGGTATTCATGCAGTACAACCGGAAAGTCGACGGGAGCCTGGAACTGCTCCCGACGCGCCACGTGGATACCGGCATGGGCTTCGAGCGGCTTTGCATGGTCGTGCAGGGGAAAACATCGAACTACGACACGGACCTGTTCACTCCCTTGATCCGCGAGATCGCCCGGATCAGCGGTATCCCGCCAGGGAAAGATCCCGGGGCAGACGTGGCCGCACGCGTCGTGGCCGATCACCTGCGCGCGATCGCGTTTGCCATCGCGGACGGGCAACATCCCTCCAACGCGAAGGCCGGGTACGTGATCCGGAGAATCCTCCGGCGAGCCACGCGGTACGCCTATACTTTCCTGAACCGGAAGGAGGCATTCATGTATCGCCTGGTGCCGACCCTGGCTAGCGTGATGGGGAAACATTACCCGGAGCTGAACGACCAGCAGGCCCTTCTGGAACGCGTAATCGAGGAGGAGGAAAACGCCTTCTTCAAGACGCTCGACAAGGGGATGAAATTGCTGGAGAAGGTCATCGAGAAAACCACGGGAGAGGGGAAACGGACGATCAGCGGGGAGGTCGCCTTCGAATTGTACGACACGTACGGGTTTCCGCTGGACTTGACGGAACTGATCCTCCGCGAGCGGGGCCTGGAAGTCGACACGCGGGAATTCGAGGCGGAAATGGAGGCACAAAAGGCCCGCTCCCGGTCGGCCGCCACCGTGGACGCCGACGACTGGGTTGAACTGATCCCCGGCGGGACGAGCGAGTTCGTCGGGTACGACTACACGGAGGTCGAGGCACGGGTGACGCGCTACCGGCGGGTGACGACAAGAGGAAAGACTCTCTACCAGCTGGCCCTCGACCGCACCCCGTTCTACGGGGAGGGAGGCGGGCAGGTGGGAGACAGCGGGGAACTCCTATCGGGACAAGAAAAAACCCGGGTGATCGACACGCGAAAGGAACTCGGGTTGACCGTGCACCTCGTCGAGGAGTTACCGGAAGACCTAACGCGCGTGTTCATCGCCAGGGTCGACACGGAAAGACGAACGGCCGCGGCCAATAACCACACGGCAACGCACCTGCTGCACCATGCCCTGCGGGAGGTGCTCGGCGCGCACGTGGAGCAGAAAGGGTCGTACGCGAGCGACGAGTACCTGCGCTTCGATTTCTCCCACTTCCAGAAGGTGACCGACGAGGAGCTGGAACAGGTGGCCACGCTCGTGAACAAGGCGATCCGCGCGAATACCCCCCTGGAGGAACAACGGGCAGTTCCGCTCTCGATGGCGAAGGCCGCGGGCGCGTTGGCCTTCTTCGGCGAGAAGTACGGCGACCTGGTACGGGTGGTAAAATTCGGAGACTCGGTCGAGCTATGCGGGGGAACTCACGCGAGGGCCACGGGGCAGATCGGGTTTTTCAAGATACACTCCGAATCCTCCACGGCAGCGGGCATCCGCCGGATCGAGGCGTGCACGGGGATCAAGGCAGAGGAGTACATCCGGGACTACTTCAACATGATCAAGAGACTGGTACAGATGTTCAAGTCAAACAGGGGAATCACGGAGAACGTCCGGGCGATGCTGGAGGAGAACGAGGGGCTGAAGAAAGAGATCGAGAAGTTCGAGAGCGAGAGCCTGAAAATGGTGAAGGAACGACTGAAAAACAGCAAAACGTTAGTCAACGGGATAAACCTGATCAGCGGCAACCTGCCCTTGTCACCGGCGCGGGTAAAGGAACTGGCCTTCCAGTTAAAAGGAGAGTTATCCCCGCTGGCGCTCGTGCTGGGCGGGGTCTACAACGATAAGCCCCACCTGACGGTGATGCTCGGCGAAGAGCTGGTCACCGGCAGCGGCCTGCACGCGGGCGAGATCGTCCGGGAAGCGGCGAGAGAGATCAAGGGAGGAGGGGGAGGCCAACCATTCTTCGCTGCGGCGGGCGGATCCTACCCCGGCGGGATCGATAACGCGATCGCCCTGGCACGCGACCTGATCTCGAGAAAGATATAACGACATGAAATTTTCCCTGGAAAGGCCATGATCTTTCCAGGGAAATCAAATACATTTGCTTGTGAAAAACAAAGTTAGTTCTCATTCAATAAAAAAGCATTTATGAAAAGAAAGTTTGGTTTAGCAATGATCATTGCACTGGCAGGATTCTTAGCCGTCTCTTGTTCCTCCTTAAAAAAGATGAAGAAACACGCCGGGGACATCACCTACGCGGTAACCCCGGAAGTGTTGGCGGCAAAAGGGGGCGCGGTAGACGTGAAAATCGACGTCACGTTCCCCGGACAATATTTCAACAAAAACACGAGGGTAGAGGCAACGCCGGTATTGCGCTTCAACGGGGGAGAAAAGCCCTTCGAGATGAAAGCGCTACAAGGCGAAAAAGTAGCCGGCAACATGGAAGTGATCCCGTACAACGAGGGAAAAACCATCACCTACACCGGCCGTGTCCCCTACGAGGACGCGATGAGATTATCCAACCTGGAGATCGACCTCGTCGGCTTCAAGGGGGCGAAATCGCTGGCCTTCGGGCCGAGAAAGATCGGGAACGGGGTCATCGCCACCGCCGCGCTGGTGGAAAACAAACCGCGCCCCTCGCTGGGAGCGGACGGGTTTCAACGAGTAACAAAGAAACAAAAAGAGGCCGCCATCTACTACCAGATCAACTCGGCAGAGATCCGCGGCCGACAGACGACCTCCAACGAGATCAAGGAACTGGAAGCGTTCATCAAGGAAGCCACGCTCCCCGGCAACGCCACCCTCGGCAGCATCGACGTCAAGTCGTACGCCTCCCCGGACGGCCCGCTCGGCCTGAACGAGAAGCTGGCAGACAACCGGGAAAACGGGGCAACCGCGTTCCTGAAAAATCGACTGAAAACAAAGAAAATCCTCACCCCCACCGCCTCTCTCTTCAACCAGCAGGTAGTGCCCGAGGACTGGGAAGGATTCCAGGAGGCAATGGAACATTCCAGCATCCAGGACAAGGAATTGATCCTGCGCGTGCTCTCCATGTACCCGGACCCGGAAACGCGGGAGCGGGAGATCAAGAACATCGCCTCCGTCTTCCCGGCGGTTGCCGGGCAGGTCTTGCCGAAGTTGAGAAGATCACTGTTCGTGGTCAATGTCGAGCAAACCGGGAAAGCGGACGAGGAACTGAAAGCGCTGGCCCGGGCAAATCCCGGCGAGTTAAACGCGGAAGAATTATTACACGCCGCCACCCTCTTCGAGGGACAGGGCGATAAATTGTCTATCTACCGCGTGGCCACCCGCCTTTACCCGACCGACTGGAGGGGATTCAACAACGCCGGCACGATCCTCCTTGAACGGGGAGAAATCGTCGAGGCCAAGGCAAACTTCGAACGGGCCGCCTCGCTATCGCCGGGCAACAAGACCGTCCAGAACAACCTGGGCGCCGTCGCGCTGAAAGAGGGCGACATCCGGCAGGCGTCCGTCTACCTGGATAACGCCACCGGGGCGGGCGCCGGGGTGGACTACAACAAGGGAATTCTCGCGATCATCAACGGCGATTACAACGCGGCCGTCCGCCACCTGGAGAACTACAACGACGTCAATGCGGCGCTGGCCAACGTCCTTGCCGGGAATTACAACGAGGCAGCGAAAAAGCTGAACGCGGAAAACTCCGCCCCGGGATTCTACCTGAAAGCCGTGATCGGGGCAAGGATGAACAACGCCGCGATGGTGCTGGAAAACCTGAAGAAAGCCACGACGCTAAAACTCTCGTGCAAGCGACTGGCCGCTACCGACGTGGAGTTCGCCCGTTACTTTGACGACCCGGGATTCGCCGCCATCGTGAAGTAGCCCCGCGAAAGAGACCGGGAACGAAAGCACCTCGTTCCCGGTATTTTTAACCCCGCGCGACACGTAACAAGGAAAAACAGGAAACACATGAAGCCCCGCGCCACGACAACGACATGCATCCTTCTCTTCCTCTTCTCGTCCTGCCTGCAACGCGGTGACGTGCAGCTAAACGGGCGGGTAGAGGGGAAGGACTCCGTGATCATCTTCCGGCGGGACGACCGCGAATTTCGTTTCCGCGTGACAAGCAACGCGTTCTCGGGAAGAATCCCCTTGCAAGAAAGCGCTTACGTCCACGCGCACCTCCTCCCCTCTTACCGTGGAATCCTGCTATTTCTCGCTCCCGGCGAGCACCTGGAGATCACCGTGAACGCCACGCCGGCCTTCCCGCAGTTCGAGGGCAGGCTGGCCGCTATCAACAACTACCTGGCCGAACAAGCGCGCTACCTCCCGCTCAGGCCGGGAACCACCCGGAAAGACGAGGAGACCTTCGTGAAAGAGCTGGAAGAACAACTCCGCGTACGCGTCCTCCTGCTCGAGGCCAAAAACCTGGGGAGTGCGTTCACCGGCATCGAAAGCGAACGCATCGGCTACCTGATCGCCGAGTACGCGCTCCGTTACGCTGCGGCACGCGCGCGCCTCCACGACTCGACGCGCTACCGGCCCGGCGCCCGGTTACGGGACTTCATCTCCCGCTTCCCCGTCGACAACGAGAAGATGGCGGACGTCAGGGAATACCTGCAATTCGTCCTCGCCTACTACACCCTCGAGACCGAGCAACACGATAACTTTCGAGACGTGACGGCCGACATCATCGCACGCGTCACGACACGAAAAATCAAGGAATACCTCCTCTCCGAACTCGTCTCCGCGCGCGTATACCGCGAGGGGCTAAAAGACGGGGACTACCTGCTATCGCTCTGCCGCCAGGAGATAAACGACACGAGCAGGCTCGCGAAAGTAGAACGCGTCGCGGAAGGCTGGCGCAAGCTATCCGCCGGGACGACCGCACCGGACATCGTGCTGCGCGGCCCCGACGGCGTCGACACCCGCCTGCGAGAGATGAGGGGAAGCTTCCTCTACATCGTCGCCAACGACTCGCGAAGAGGCTCGTGGCCACCGGACCCCGCCGTGTCCCGCGCGATCAAGAAACACGCGGGGGGAAACATTCGCTTCCTGCACCTCGTCTTCGACCCGAGCATGACGTTCGACCGCTGGAAAGAATACGCGGGAGAAAACGACATCCCGTGGGAACACTTCCTGATCGTGAACTGGAGGGAATTCCACGCCTCCTACCTCGTCTCCACCTTCCCGCGCTACATCCTCATCGACCCGCGCGGGCGCGTCGTGACGGCCCTCGCGTCGCCGGGGCGCGTCTTTTCCCGTTAACCCGTAATCTTTTTCTCGAAAATATTTTGCCGCTTACATTGCCCGCGAGAAAAAAACTGTATATTTGCCGTCGAGCCTACGCGAAAGACCCCGGTCGCCCGCGCGGGACAACCCCAAAACACGTTTGTAGACGCCATCGCCATGAAAAAGGTTATTTTGATTTTAGGAAGCGCCATCACCCTCCTGGGAGCATGTACCCCCCTCGATGTAAGGATCACGGGGAACATCCAGGGGCTGGAAGGTACCGTCAAGCTGCTCGCCGAGATCCCGGGGAAAGGCGGCTTCGTCGTGTTAGCCCAGCAAAACGTCAAGAATGGAAACATCGACCTGCGCGCGGAACAACTCGTGCCCCCCGCCCAGGTGTGGATCGACCTCAAGGGCAGGAAAATCATCGAGCTGATCATCGACGCCAGGAAAGGCACCTTCATCAAGGGACAGGCGGACTCGCTGGATCACCTCGAGATAACGGGATCCGCGCTGATGACCGAGTACAAGCGCACCGTGCAAACACTCGACGAGAGATTCAACCCCGAAAAAGAGGGCCACGAGGCCAAAATAATAGAGATTAGTCAAAAAAAGACCCTCACGCGGGACGACGAGGTCAGGTTAGGCATGTTACAGGCCGCGAGACTGCGCCTCATCGGGCGGCGGGCCGACTACGTCAAGCTGCTGGTCAGGAAAAACCCCGGGCAGGAACTCTCCCTCTTCCTGCTGAAAAACGAGCTGGCAGATAGCCTGAACGCCCAGAAAAAACTCTTCGCCACGTTAGCCATCCGCGACAAGGAAAGCAACATATACAAGATCCTGGAAAACCAACTACGATGAACAGGATCACGCGATAATATTATTTTCCCGTTTTTATTACTTAGTTGTTTTGGGAGGTGCCCGCGAGGGCACCTCTTTTTCGTTCAAGGGATTTACCGGGGGAAACGCGCCTTGACGTGACAATGTCCAGCGTGGACAAAGCAATGCCCCTCTGCTTCGACGCAAAACCGTTTTGCAAACTTGCAATGCCCCTCTGCTTCGACGCAAAACCGTTTTGCAAGTTTGCAATGCCCCTCTGCTTCGACGCAAAACCGTTTTGCAAGTTTGCAATGCCCCTCTGTCTCGAGACAGAACCGGGTATCGCGCAAGACTTTCCCACACGGGAAACCTTGCCGGCGACGCGTGTTGTCATCGTCGCCGTCATTGTTTCGTTACTTGCTTTTCTTCTTTTCACGTGACGCGATGGTATTACGGTTGTTGATAAGCCTCGATTCGTCCCCACGTGTAGCCGTTCCACGCGGTATTCATCGCGGGGAGGGTGGTCGGGCGTGCGGGTTGTGCTCCCGTGCCAAGCTGGAGCGTCATGGTGGAAGAGTTATTGAAGCATTCCATTCCGACTATTCCGGTTCCGAAGGAGATTGTGCCCGCCGGCGAGTCGAATCTCAGGGTACAATTGCTGACGTTTATGAACACGCTGTTCCCGAAAGAATATGCCTTCGGCAAATGAATGCCGGTCAAACTCGTGCAATCCCTAAACGCGTCGCTTCCAATGCGAGTTGCTTCCGGGAAATCAAGGGTGCCATCCAAACCCGTGCAATAGGAAAACGCACTGCTTCCAATTTTAGTTACTTTCAGGAAAGAAAGGGAGCCGGTCAAACCCGTGCAATTGGAAAACGCGCCGTCTTCAATTTCAGTTACTTCCGGGAAATTAAGGGGGCATGTCAAAAGCGGGCAACTGGAAAACGCGTAGTACCCAATTTTAGTCACTTCCGGGAAATCAAGAGGGCCGGTCAAAGCCGTGCAACCTTCAAACGCGTAACTCCCGATACTCGTCGCCAGGGGAGCCGAGAAACTCTCTAACCACGTTTGCTGGACGCCAAGTCCTCGCCACCCGAAGGCACTCTCCGGTATCGTCCCCGTGAAGTTCGGCAACGAGACGTGGGCCAAGCCGGTGAACGGGAAGCTTCGTCTACTCTTTATCCCGGATACCTGGTCGTTCGTGAGGTCGGGAGCGTCTCCCTCGATCACGAGCGTCGTCACGGAGGAGGGATAGACTCTGCCATCGGCGAATTCCGGGATATTCGTCTCGTTCAGCCCGTCGAGATTCGTGCCGCGCGGGAAGTTCGAGAAAAGCGTCAAGGTATAGGTACCGTCCTCGTGCTCGGTAAACTTGTAGGCGGGCGCCGCCGCCTGCTGCACGCGGAGCGGGGCACTCGCGAATCC
>JAIRKS010000140.1 GCA_031259905.1 Odoribacteraceae bacterium | reverse complement strand
AGTGCCCCCCGTTCCTGTCACTACCCCGTGAATCGCTTGATGTCCGTCCATCACGTCATCCCGTCACGCCCCGGCCAGCTTAATGCCTGCCCGTGCTACGGGCTGGAGGGGGTGCAGGGGGAAAACACTTTCCCCCTGCCTGGTCAGGTGGGGGGGGATTAGCGGACGCGGCGTAAGATACGGGGGATATAAGTAGACACGTGTCTTGCTTTCTTCACCTCGTAGACATCCGCGATAGTGATAAGCAGGGCGGTCTCCTCGACCCCGCCGAAAGTCGGGTTAAGAGCCGTCCCGAACGTCTTCATAGAAGGAGAGAGACTCATATACGCGTTCACGAGCGGGGGGATATTCTCCCCGTGATCGCGCACCTGTCGGGAGAGAATCTTGTAATTCTCCTCGTACGTCGCCCCGCGGAACACGCGGTCGAGTTTTTCCTCGTCGAGCTGGATCTCCAGCGGGTGTATCGGCGTGACGAGATCGTCGGTATCCCGGAAATACCTCCTCATGAAATAAAGCAGCATATCGCGCGCCTCGATATTAAAACTCGAGTACATGGTCGCCTTCCCGAAGAAATACTCCATCCGCGGGTGATCGACGGTCAGCGCGCCCAGGCCGTCCCACAGGTTATCGAGGGCGAAAAGCGACTTGCGCCCCATGCGCGTAGACTGGTAGAGGGGCTGCACGAACGACCGTCCCAGCTCGATCATCTTCGGCAGGTACTCCCGCTTGAACGTCTCCGACATCCGGAACAGCTCCGTCGTGGCCAGGCTGGGTTCCCCGTCCTTGTTCAGGGGGAGATTGTCGCAAAGAATGTAGCGATAGCCGCCGAGGATCTCCCTCTCCTTGGGGTCCCACACGATCAGCTGCTGGTAGGGGAGCCGCTCGTCGAGGTCGAACTCGTCGACGTCCACCTCGTTCCCGGTGCCTCCCCCGGCGGAGCGGAAGGTCAGCTCTCGCAGGCGTCCCACCTCCCGCGTCAGGTGGGGGGAGGTGGATGCCTCGAACGAGTAGATCTCGTTCGCTCCCTTGTTCGTTTTACGCAGGAACTTGTCCTCGGTCAGCTCGGCCACGAGTTTGTCTTTCTCGACGGGATATATTACTGGTTTCATACGTGATGGGTTAGATTACATGCGGTATACCTGTTCTTGGATTTCCCTGGCCCACGCGCGCGGGGACTTGCTCCCGTCGAGTGCCTGCCAGGGGATCGGCTTGCCGATCTTGAGGGTGAACGTTTCGCCTTTCTTCTTGAACGTTTCGCGCGGGAGGAGCATCATCTCGAGGTTCAACTTGATGCCGAGCAGTTGCCGGAGGCGGAATACCCGGTAGAAGAGCGGCGAGTTGACGCCCGACACGCGCACGGGGACGATGTCCCGGCGATACTTGATGGCCTTGGCGACGAAGCTCTTCTGCCATTCCGGGTCTTTGATCGTGCCGTGGTACTTGCGGCTCACCATTCCCGCCGGGAAGGTGATCACTTGCGCGTCCGAAGCGAAGGCCCGCTCGATGCCGGCGACGGCCTCCTTCGCTTGCCCGCCGTGCTTGTTGACGGGGAGGAAGATATTGTTGAGGTTCTTGAGATTCATCAGCAGGTCGTTCACCGGGAACTTCAGCTCCGGGAACCGTTCCCCGAGGAACGCGATCAGGATGATCCCGTCCGGCCCCCCGAGCGGGTGATTCGAGGCGAAGATGTACCTTCCCCCGGCGTCGGGCAGGTGCTCTTCCCCCTCGACGCGGAAGTCGACGCGCAGGTATTCGAGAATGGCCCGCGCGAAGTCAAGCCCTTTCCTGTCGCCGTACGCGACGATGAACTGGTTAATCTCTTCCTGGTGAATCAGCTTCTCGAGCCACGAGAAAACGAACGAGGGTATCCACCGGGCCAGCCCCGGGTTTTTGCTCTTGAACAGCGGCTTGATAAATATTGGTTTTATTGTGTCTTCCATTACTCGAAAAAAGATCGCGAGGAGGCCCCCGGTGTTAAACCCTGCAAAGATAGAAATAAAATCCTGACAGGGTCAAGTTCCTTGAAGCGTGAACGGGAGATGCCCGCCGTTTTCGGGTATAAATGCTTAGGCGAAGCCGTCGTTTTAACGGACGAGCCGGCAGGTGAGGTATCCCATCCAGGCGATAATCACCAGGGACGAGAGGAGGACGGCCGGGGTGAGGAATGTCCACGCGACGAGGGCGACGACGAGCAGCACGAGATACCCGCGGAGATACCCGCGGACGACCGGGGGGAGTCTCCTCCTCGCGATGAAGCAGGCGACAAGCAGGTTGACCGGGTTTGCCCACAGGAGATTGGCGTTGGGGGCGGTCGTGGGATGCGCGGTGAAGTAGCCGAGGAAGACCAGCAGGCAGCCGAGCATGCCCGTGGCAACGAAGAACGGGATGGCGACGCCGAGGAGCATCCCCTTCCCCCGGTATCGCTGCAGGAGCAGCACGAGACCCGTCGCGCAAGCGGCGAAGACGAAGAAGGGAGAGAAGTACCACGGCAACCGCGCGCGCCGTCCCTCCCCCCCCTCGTGCAGGACGCGCGCGGGGGACGCGAGGAGCTGCCCGTCGACGTGCGCCGCCGCCACGCCGTGCATCAGGTAGTCCGGCAGGAACATCTCCTCCCACCCCGTGGCGATGGCCGTGCCCGGCGACCCGAGGATGGCGTGAATCCCCCATTGTATCCAGGGCGAGACCTCCAGGTACTCGTCGAGCAGGTTCCAGAAGCTCTTGTCCCGCGCGGGCGGCGCCCACGTCACCTCCCCGCCGGCGGCGCCAGCGATGACGTCCCGCGCGCGGGTCGTGCAGTTGTCGTAAAGGAAATTGTAGAGGTACGCGCGAGCCTCCGGGCGGTAATTCTCCTCGAGCCTTTCCCATAGCGCTTGCCGCTGGAGGGAATCGAGACGAAGCACCTGCTCGCGGACGTCCCGGTTGTAGTAGTAATACTCGGCCATGAAGCGGGGGAAGGAGACGCGGGAGAGCTGGTAGAGCAGCGTCCCGCTCGCGAACTTGAAGTAGAAGCCGGGCGTGTCGAAGTCGAACGTGCCGTAGTTGAAGACGACGTCAAGCCCCGCCGGCGGGTCGCTGACGCGGATCGCGGTGTGCCCGAACAGGGAATAGAGCTGGTCGCCCGGCGCGCAGGTGAGGAGGCTGACGCGGGCCTCCCGCGAGAGTAGCCCAGGGGAAGCAACGGCGACGCTCGTCAGGAGCAGCAGCACGGGAAGAAGAACGCGTGTACGCATGTGTTATAGTTTAAGGTTATCCGGGTACTCGATGGCGCGCAGGAAGAGGGCGCGTCCCGGCACGGATGTCCCGGCGACGCGACGATCCCTCGCCTCGATGACGCGGCGGAACTCCTCGACGGTCATCTTGCCCTGCCCCACGGCGACGAGCGTGCCGACGATGGCACGCACCATGTTGCGCAGGAAACGATCGGCGCGGATCGTGAAAACCAGCTGCTCGTCCCGCTCCTCCCACCCGGCGTGGAAGACGCGGCAACGGTTCGTCTTCGCGCCGGAATGTAGCTTCGCGAAGCTCGTGAAGTCCTCCTGCCCGGGCAACAGGCGGCACGCCTCGTTCATCAGCCGCGTGTCCGGCAGCGGGCGGACGCGGTAAGTGAACGGGTACGCGAACGGGTCTTTCTCCTTGCAGACGTGGTACGTGTACGTCCGCGATAGCGCCGAGAAACGCGCGTGCGCCCCCTCGATCACCGGGTAGACGGCACGCGCGGCGACGTGTCTACCGAGCACGCCGTTCAGCGACTTCACGAGCGCGCCGGGCGAGGGGATCACCGCCGCGCTGTCGAAATGAGCGACGAAGAACGAGGCGTGCACGCCGGCATCGGTACGCCCGGCGCCGGTCGAGTGGATTTCCTGCTTGAGTAGCAGCGAGAGAGCGCCGTCGAGATCGGCCTGTACCGACGGCGCGTCGGCCTGTCGCTGCCACCCGTTGTACCCGCTCCCGTTGTAAGCTAACTCGATAAAGTACCTGAACATGACGTGTTGGATTGGTTTTAATGTTCCAAAAGTAACGCGAATAGACCGGAATCCCTTGTCGCGATGAACAAAAAATAGCCGCGCCCCCGCCCCGCGGGTCTCGCGGGAAGTATCCCCGGGAGGAATAATTTGTTAGCTTCGCGGCTTCAATAACTAAACAATCGTGACGAAAAAATGAATAAAACAAGTAAACTGGCAGTGATCGCCCTCGGCGGCAACGCGCTGCTCCGCGGTAACCAGCAGGGAACAATGGACGAACAAAACGCGAACACGATCAATTCGCTGGAAAGCCTGATCTACCTGGTGCGCGACGGGTATAACCTGATTATCTCGCACGGGAACGGGCCGCAGGTGGGCAACCTGCTGCTGGATAACGCGGCCGGGGTGGAACTGTACGGGAACGCCGTGATGCCGCTGGACACGTGCGTGGCCTTCACGCAGGGACAGGTGGGGTACATGATCGAGCGTAACCTGAGAAACGTCCTGAACAGGCACGGGCTGCGGCGCGACGTGGTGTCGATGGTTTCGCAGGTGATCGTCGACCCGAACGACCCCGCGATGATGAATCCCGTGAAGCGCGTCGGGAAGATCTACACGCGGGAGGAGGCCGACCGCCTGTCCGCTGGCAAGGGCTGGACGTTCAAGGAAGAGCCGGCGGGCAAGGGATGGCGACGCGTGGTGCCCTCGCCGTTGCCGCTGGATTTCATGAACGCCGGGCTGGTGGAGCGCCTCGCCCGCGAGGGAAATATCGTGATTACCGCCGGCGGCGGCGGGATACCCGTCCACGTGGACAAGGACGGGCAGGTCTCCCCCGTGGAAGGGGTCATCGACAAGGATCTGGCCTCGGCGATGGTCGGGGCAAGGGTGCACGCGGACGAGCTGTATATCCTGACGGACGTCCCCTATATATACAAGGATTACGGGAAACCCACGCGACAGGTGCTCGAGTTCCTCGACTACAAGGACGCGACGCGTTACCTCGAGGCAGGCACGTTCGCCGAGGGAAGCATGGCGCCGAAGATCCGCGCGTGCCTCTATTTCGTGAAGCACGGCGGGAGCAAGGCCGTCATCACCGAGGCCACGAGGCTGGAGGATAGAAGCTACGGATCGAAGATCACGATGGAGTACGAGGACGACAGGCGTTAGACGCGCGCTTCCTGCCGTTCCCTCCCGCTCCCGCGGCATCTTCTCCCCGGCCCTCTCTTGAAGTCCCCGGGCAGGCCCTGGCGCGATGTCCCCGCGTTTTTTTCCTCCTGTTGTTTGATTCCCGGATTAATTTCATACTTTCGCGTCATGAAGAACTGTTAGCTCAGTCGGTTCAGAGTACTGCCTTGACATGGCA
Source organism: Odoribacteraceae bacterium (assembly GCA_031259905.1). Classification (GTDB taxonomy): domain Bacteria; phylum Bacteroidota; class Bacteroidia; order Bacteroidales; family Marinifilaceae; genus JAIRKS01. The sequence continues at coordinate 314 of JAIRKS010000140.1, read as the reverse complement.
GGGGTCGCCGGTTCAAGTCCGGCACAGTTCACGGCCCGGGCCCGTTCGCCCGCCGGAAACGACATCCTCCCGCGCCTCGTGATTCCACGAGGCGCGGGTCTTTCTACATGTCTGCCTCGTGTCGCCCGACGCTCCCCGAATGTTGCCCGATGCTCCCCGAAAATCGCCCGGTGCTCGTGAAAAGATGGTTATCTTGCGTCGCAAGATGGTAGACTTGCGTCGCAAGATGGTAGACTTGCGTCGCAAGATGGTAAACTTGCGTCGCAAGATGGTAGACTTGCGTCGCAAGATGGTAGACTTGCGTCGCAAGATGG
>JAIRKS010000129.1 GCA_031259905.1 Odoribacteraceae bacterium | reverse complement strand
ACTAACGCCGGCGCGGCACAGATCGCGGCAATCCCGCCATCGGCTTCCGCGTGACGTTGCAGCCACTCGACGAGCGCGGGAGTATTGCTCAAGGTCTCCGCCCCGGGCATCCCGCCGGGCAGGATCAGGAAGCAAGCCTCCTCGCCCGTCACGGTGTCGATTGTCGCGTCGGCCATGATCGTCACGCCGTGCGCGCCGGTCACGGCGAGACGTCCCGCGTGTACTGACGTCGTTACCAGGTCGACTTTCCCGCGTCGCAGCACGTCGATTGTCGTCACCGCTTCCGTCTCCTCGAAGCCGTCTGCCAGGAATAGGAATGATTTCTTCATAGCGTGTTTTTTCAGGTGATTACTATATCTTGTAGCAGGACGTCGACGTTTCTCGCGAGCCGTCGACGTCCTTTCTCTCTCGTCGTGTTTACTTGGCGATTCTCTCGAGCCACTTGACCATCGAGAGCATCACGATCATGGAGATCGCGCAGGCGACGGCAAACACCAGCCAGCACGCCCACAGCGGCACGCTCGTGTAAAGCCACCCGCCGATAAATATCAGCCCGTTACCCGCGGCGGTTGCCGCCAGCCAGCATCCCTGCATTGTTCCCTTGAGGTGAGGCGGCGCTACCTTGGAGACGAACGACAATCCCAGCGGGGAGATAAACAACTCGGCCACCGTCAGGATGAAGTACATCCCCACCATGACGAGCGGCGTGAGCCTCATCGTGTCCAGCGCGGATTTAGACATGTCTTTCAGGGCCGACTGGTCCGGCAGCGCTGCCGAGCAGGCGAGCAGGAAGAGGAACCCGAGGGTCGCGATTCCCATCCCGATGCCGATTTTCTTCGGGGTAGAAGGTTCTTTTTTCTTCGCGCGCATTCTCCCGAATATCCACATGACGAGCGGCGTCAGGAAGACGACGAAGAACGGGTTGACGCTCTGGAAGAGTTCCGCGCCCTTGAGCCGCGTGATCCAGAGGTCGATATCGATCACGTTCAAGTCGATGTAATCGCGCGCGAAATAGGTCAGCGAGTAGCCGTTCTGGTGGAACGAGAACCAGAAGAAGATCACGATACCGAAGACGGCGAACAGCGCCCAGATTCTTCTCCTTATCTCGTCGGCGGCCATTTTCACTTCCGTCGAGGCGACGTGCGTCGTCTTGTCCATTTTCTTTTCCTTCGCGTGATCGGGGAATTTTTTCTTGTTGAAGAGGTAGATCACGAGCGAAATGCACATTGCCCCGATGGCCGCCATGAACGCGTACTGGAAGCCGCGGTTGAAGACGTCGAGGTACTCGTTGCAGAACGTCGCCAGGTCGCCGGGTGTCCCCTGGAGGACGGCCTCGTTCGCGTACTCGTTGAGTTTAGCCAGTTGCTCGGGTTTCATCCCGGCGCCTTTCCCGAGGAACTCGTGGCATAGCTCCGGGAGGTTCGCGTTGTAGCCGAAGTTATTCTTGATCAGCCACCAGTTTCTCAGCCCGACGGCGATCAGCGGGGCGAAGATCGCACCGACGTTGATGAACATGTAGAAGATCAGGAAGCCGGGGTCGCGGTACTCCTCGTACTTTGCCTTGTTCCTGTCGTACATTAGGCCGACGAGTGCCTGGAGGTTGCCCTTGAAGAGGCCGTTACCGAAGGCGATGGTCAGCAGCCCGAAGCACGTGAGCGTCAAGTAGAGCGCCTTGTGCGGGACGGGCGTCGGCGTCGGGATGGCGATGATCAGGTAGCCGAGCGCCATGACGAGGATCCCGGCGAGGATCGTTCCCCGGTAGTTCCTCGTCTTGTCGGCGATCAGCCCGCCGACGAGCGCCAGCACGTAGATCGAGGCGTAGAAGATGGAGTAGACCAGGCCGGTGGATTTCTCGTTCAGGCCGAACTTGGAGGAGATGAATAGCGAGAGCACCGCCATCATGATGTAGAAACCGAACCGTTCGCCCATGTTCGAGAGCGACGCGGCAAGTAATCCTTTCGGGTGTTTTTTAAACATATCATCTAATTTTAGTTAGTTTGGAAAATAGGGTTCTTTATAAAGTATCGCGAATGTAATTTCTTTTTTCATATCCACGCGTCGACGGGGAGAAAAATGTTCCTCCCCGGTTTTTCTCCCGCGCCGGCGACGATAGCCGACTGCCTGTACTCCCGTGACGTTCTTCAGGCTGTCCGGTGATCTTGCCGTTTGCCCCCCGCGCGGGGCATTTTATCCCGCGAAACCGCGGCGACGCGTCGCGAACGAATTTTATTTTATCTTCGCGGGAGATATGAAACGGGTCATTGCCATATTACTATTGATCGTGCTGCCGGCGACGGCGATTCGCCCGACGATTGCCGTGCACTACTGCGGGGGGAGGCTTCACGCCGTCGGTCTCGCGGGAGAAGACGTGTCGGCCGGGTGCTGCGCGGGAGAGATGAACGAAAACGAACAAGAAGGCACGAACGTGACGGATCCCGCCGCGCGGTGCTGCTCCACGCGCGTGTTCGAGGTGACCACCGACGACGGGCAAAGACGCGCGACAGACGTCGCCGCGCGCGTGCCGGCGATGCCCCTCTCCCCGTGCCCGTCGCTTGGCGCGTCGCCCGTCGCGCTCCCCCTCCCCGTTCCCCGTCCCGTCGCGCCCGCCGGCAAACATCCCCCCTCGGTAGACCTCCTCACGTTGATACGCGTCGCGCGCGTCTGACCCGGCGATTCCCCGCGGGAGGAGATCCCCCTCGCTCCCGGAGAGCCGTTTTCAAGTCATTCATCGCGTAAACACGACACCATGCTCGACAAGATTATCAACTATTTCCTCGACAACAGGCTCGCGGCCCTGCTACTGCTCGCGATCATCCTGGCGTGGGGACTTTCCGCGTCCCCTTTCAACTTCACCGCGGGGCTACTCCCGCGCGACCCCGTCCCGGTGGACGCCATCCCGGACATCGGCGAGAACCAGCAGATCGTCGCCACCGAATGGATGGGGCGCTCGCCCGACGACGTCCAAGACCAGGTCACCTACCCGCTCTCCACGGCGCTGCTCGGCGTGCCGGGAGTAAAAACCGTCCGCGGCACGTCGATGTTCGGCATGTCATTCATCCACGTCATCTTCGAGGACGACATCGAGTTCTACTGGAGCCGCGCGCGCGTGCTCGAGAAACTCGCGTCGTTGCCTCCCGGCACGCTGCCGGAGGGAGTACGCCCGGCGCTGGGGCCGGACGCGACGGCGCTGGGGCAAGTCTTCTGGTACACGCTCGAGGGCCGCACCCCCGACGGCCTTCCCGCCGGTGGATGGGACGCCGGCGAGTTGCGTTCGCTGCAAGACTTCCACGTGAAACCCGCCCTCGCCTCCTCCGGCGGGGTGGCGGAGGTAGCCTCCATCGGCGGGTTCGTCAAGGAATACCAGGTGGAGGTGGATCCGGGGCGACTGGAAGCGCGCGGCCTCTCGCTCATGGACGTGATGGAGGCCACGCGCGGCAGCACCCTCGACGTCGGCGCGGGCACGCTGGAGATAAACGGCGTCGAGTACCTGGCGCGGGGACGCGGCCGCGTCACGGGCACGCGCGACTTGGAGGAGAGCGTCGTGTCGGCCCGCGGCGGCACGCCCGTGCTGCTGCGCAACGTGGCGTTCATCACCGAAGGCCCCGCCCCCCGCCGCGGCGGGCTGGACAAGGAAGGCGTGGAGGCGGTGGGCGGCGTGGTCGTCGCCCGTCACGGCGCGAACCCGCTCGAGGTGATCGATAACGTGAAGCGAAAGATCGCCGAGATTTCCACCGGGCTGCCCTCCCGCGTGCTCGACGACGGGCAGGTGTCACGCGTCACCGTCGTCCCCTTCTACGACCGCTCCGGGCTGATCCGCGAAACGATCGGCACGCTGGAGACGGCCCTCTCGCACGAGATATTGATCTGCATCATCGTCGTGCTCGTGATGGTCTTCCACCTCCGCGCGTCGCTGATCATATCGAGCATCCTCCCGGTAGCCGTCCTCGCCACCTTCATCATCATGCGCCACGCCGGGGTGGACGCGAACGTGGTGGCACTGTCGGGCATCGCCATCGCCATCGGGGTGATGGTGGACGTGGGGGTGGTCATCGTCGAGAGCGTCCTGCGCCACGGGGAGCGGCGCGACGCCAGCGAGCCGCTTGTCGAGACGATCCGCGCGGGCGTCCGGGAAGTCGGCGGCGCGCTGGCCACGGGAATGCTCACGACGGTGATCAGCTTCCTGCCCGTCTTCGCGATGCAGGCGCGGGAGGGGAAACTCTTCCAGCCGCTGGCCTTCACGAAAACCTTCGCGCTGCTGTCGGCGTTCCTGCTCGGCTTCGCGGTGCTGCCGACGATCGCCTACTACGTCCTGTCGTTCGACATCCGGTCGCGGGCAGCGCGGTGGGCGGGCAACGCGTTGCTGGCGGCCGGCGGCGCGACGCTCTTCTTCCTCACGGGAGACGCCGGCGCGTGGGCGATCGTGGCGCTGGGGATACACGGGCTGTTGCCCTGCCGCCGGGCGCGCGTCTCGGCGGGAATCGCCCTCGCGGTAGTACTCTACTACCTGACGCGCGCGTGGCTACCGCTGGGGAGCGGCGCCGGGCTGTGGCTCAACTTCTGCTTCGTGATCGCCGGCGCCGGCGGCATCCTGGGCGTGCTGTGGGCGCTGGTCGTGTACTACGAGCGGCTGCTGCGCTGGTGCCTCTCGCACCGCTGGCAGTTCATGGCCATCCCCGCGTTCACGCTACTCCTCGGCGCGACGATCTGGCTGGGCTTCGACCGTGTCTTCGGCTTCGCGGCGACGGGCGCCGAAGCGCTCGGCCTGGACGTGCGCCAGCGCGACGCCTGGCAATCCGTCGCGCGGCGTTTCCCCGGCATCGGCGAGGAGTTCATGCCCTCGCTCGACGAAGGGTCGTTCCTGCTCATGCCCACGAGCATGCCCCACGCCGGCGTGGAGCAAAACCTGCTATTGATCGGCGAGCTGGACCGGCGCGTCTCCGCGATCCCCGAAGTAGAGTTGACGGTGGGCAAGTGGGGACGCGTCGCGTCGGCCCTCGACCCGGCGCCGGTGCAGATGTTCGAGAACACGGTCAACTACCGCCCAGAATACATCCTCGACGACGACGGCCGCCGGCAGCGCTTCCGCGTGGACAACGACGGGGCCTTCCTGCTCGCGGACGGCTCGACGTACGACGCCGTGCGCGACGGTTTCCGCGTCATTCCCGCCGATAGCCTCGTCGCGGATCGCGGCGGGGAGTATTTCCGGCAATGGCGACCGGGCATCAAACGCGTCGCCGACATCTGGCAGGAGCTGGCGCGGGTGACGAATCTCCCCGGCCTGACCGCCTCGCCGCGCCTGCACCCGATCGAGGCGCGCCTCGTGATGCTCTCCACGGGCATGCGCGCGCCGATGGGGGTGAAGGTGACGGGGCCCGACCTCGAGTCGATCGAACAAGCGGGCAAGGCCATCGAGGCGGCGCTAAAGGAGATACCGGGCGTCGTCCCCGCCACGGTATTCCACGACCGCGCCGTGGGGACGCCCGCCATCGAGATCCGCCTCGACCGCCCGGCAATGGCCCGCCACGGCCTGCGCGTGACCGACGTCCAGGAGATCATCGAGGCGGCCATCGGCGGGATGACCCTCGCCACGACCATCGAGGGCAGGGAACGTTACGCCGTGCGGTTGCGCTACCCGCGGGAGGAACGCGACAGCCCGGAGGCCCTCGCGCGGGTACTCGTGCCGACGCCCGGCGGCGCGCGCGTGTCGCTGGGCGAGGTGGCGGAGATCGCCTACGCGCGGGGCACGCAGATGATCCAAAGCGAAAACACGTTCCTCGTCGGCTACGTGATCTTCGACAAGGAGGAGGGAGTGCCGGAGGTGGAGGTGGCGCGACGCGTCGACAACGCCCTGCGCGAGAAAGCGCGGGCCGGCGAGCTGCTCCTCCCCGACGGCGTCTCTCACGTGCTCGCCGGCAACCACGAGCAACAGGTGCGCGCCGCTCGCCGTCTCCAGATCGTGATCCCGCTAAGCTTGCTGGCGATTCTCCTCGTGCTGTACGTCCGTTTCCGCTCGCTGACGGCCTCGTTGATCCACTTCTCCGGCGTCTTCGTGGCCTTCGCGGGCGGCTTCATCCTGCTGTGGTTATACGGGCAGCCCTGGTTCATGGACTTCTCGTTCGGCGGCACCAACGCGCGCGACATCTTCCAGGTGCATCCCGTGAACCTGAGCATCGCCGTCTGGGTGGGATTCATCGCCCTCTTCGGCATCGCCACCGACGACGGCGTCCTCATGGGGTCGTACATCCACGAGACCTTCCTCGCCCGCGCCCCGGCCACGCGCACCGAGATACGCGAGGCCGTCGTCGCCGCCGGGCTAAAGCGCGTCCGGCCCGCCGCCATGACCACCGCCACGACGCTCATCGCCCTCCTTCCCGTCCTCTCTTCCACCGGCAAGGGCTCCGACATCATGGTGCCGATGGCCATCCCCACCTTCGGCGGGATGCTCATTCAATCGATGACCATGTTCGTCGTCCCCGTGCTGCAATGCTGGTGGAGAGAGAGACGTCTTGCCAGAAAACAATCCTCTTAAATACCCCGACCAATGAACAAGTATATCTTACTCCTGCTCCTGTCGCTCGCCGCCGCCGCCGCCGCCGCGCGAGAACGCGACTCCCTGCAACACTACACGCGCCTCGCCCTCCGCGATAACCCCGGCGTCAAGGCGGCGTACCACGCCTACCTGTCGGCGCTCCACGCCGTGCCGGCCGCCGGCGCGCTCGACGACCCGGTGCTCGAGGCCGGCTTCTTCCCCCGTCCCCTGGAATACGCGGACGGGCGGGAAGTCGCGCGCTTCCAGGTCATGCAAATGTTCCCGTGGTTCGGCACGCGTCGCGCCGCCCGCGCCGGGGCCACGCGCATGTCCCGTGCCGCCCTCGAGCAATTCCGTGAACGCGTCGAGGCGCTCCGCGTCGAAGTCTCCGCCGCCTGGCACGCCCTCTGCCTGACGCGCCAGCGCTGGCTCGCCAACGAGGAACAGCGGCAATACCTCGAGCAACTCGAACGCCTCGCCATGCAACGCTTCACGGCCGCCACGGGCATCAGCGCCGTCGCCGTCGCCCCGCGGGAAGAGACGAAGACCGTCGCCGCCGCGCCCGCCGGGGGCATGGCCGGCATGTCGGCAAGCCCCGCGACGGGCGGCAACGACGCGGGCAGCATGTCCGCGATGAACGACGGCGGCATGATCACCGGCGCCACCGGCCTGGCGAGCGTCCTGCAACTGCAGGCGGAGCGCGCCGCCCTGGAGAGCGAGGCCGGCGGGATTCTCTCGGAACTCGCCGCCGGCAAGGCCGCCTTCAACGCGCTCCTCGACCGCCCGCCCGCGAGCGACGTGGTCATACCGGACAGCTGCTCGCTATCCCCCCTCGCCTTCGACGCCACCGCCGCCGCGCTGCTCCTCGACGAGCGCAACCCGATGCTTGCCATGATCCGCGAGGAACAACTCGCCGCCGCCGCCGAGACCGCCATGACCAGGAAAATGGGCTACCCCATGCTCGGCGTCGGCGTGCAATACATGCTCTCGCGCCCGCTCGCCGGCGCCGCCGCGATGAGCGGCGACCACGCCGGCGGCATGGACATGATCATGCCCATGCTCACGGTCACCCTCCCCGTCTCCCGCGGCAAGCGCCGCGCCGCCGTCGCGCAAGCCCGCCACGCGGAACTCGAAAACGAGCAACGCTACCGCGACGCCCGTCGCCGCCTCGAGGCAGAACTCCACCGCCACCGCCACGCCATCGACGAGGCCGCCCGTGAAATCGCCCTCGCCCGCCGCCAGGCCACCCTCGCCCGCTCCATCCTCGAGCTATCCCTCCGCGCCCTCGCCGCTGGACAGGGGACCCTCGACGACGTCATCCGCGTCCAACGCCAGCTCGCCGCCACGCGTCGCCGCGAAATCTCCGCCATCATCAAGCACAACGCCGCCATCGACGCCGCCGGGCAACTCGTCCCCGCGCCCCTCGACGCGCCAACCATCAACAACCGCTAAACCATGAAAAAAGAAAACATCAAGAAACACGCCCGGCACGCCCTCCTCCTCGCCGCCGGGATCATCGCCGGGCGCTACCTCCTCACCGCCCCCCCCGCCCCCGTCACCGCGCCCCCCGCCGTCGCCGTCACGTCACGCGCCTGGACATGCTCCATGCACCCCTCCGTCCGCCGCGACGCCCCCGGCCAGTGCCCCCTCTGCGGCATGGCGCTCGTCCCCGTCACCGCGGGCGACGACACCCCGGATCCCGTCGCCACGCGCCTCTCCCCCGCCGCCCTCGCCCTCGCCGGCGTCCGCGTCACGCGCGTCGAGGAAGCCATCCCCGTCAAAACGCTAACCCTCCACGGCACCATACGCGTCGACGAGCGCCTCGCCCGCGGCCAGGTCGCCCACGTCAAGGGACGCGTCGAGCGCCTCCTCGTCCACTCCCCCGGCGAACGCCTCCGGCGCGGCCAGCCCGTCGCGCGCCTCACCTCGCCCGACCTCCTCACCGCGCGCCAGGAACTCGTCGAAGCCGCGAGAACCACCCCCCGCGACACCGTCCTCCTCGCCGCCGCCCGCGAAAAACTACGCCTCTGGAAACTCACCAACGAGCAAATCGACGAAACCGAACGCTCCGGCATCGCCTCGCCGGACATCGAGCTGCTCGCCGACGTCGAGGGCATCGTCACCGCCCGTCGCGTCAACGAGGGCGACTACGTCGTCCCCGGCACCCCCCTCCTCGACGTCGCCGACCTCTCCCGCGCCTGGGCCGTCTTCGACCTCCGCGAGGAAGACCTCCCCTACCTCCGCGCCGGCACGCCCGTCGAGTACACCTTGCCGGCCCTCCCCGGCCGTCGGTTCAGCGGGAAAATCACCCTCGTCGGCCCGCGCCTCGACGAAAACACCCGCGTCGCCACCGCCCGCGTCGAAACCCGCGACACCGCCGGCGAACTCGTCCCCGGCATGTACGCCCGCGCCACCCTCCGTGCCACCCCCCGCGACGCCCGCCCGCGCCTCATCGTCCCCGCCACCGCCGTCCTCTGGACCGGCCCGCGATCGCTCGTCTACACCCGCGACCCCGCCGACCCCGCCCGCTTCCTCCCGCGCGACGTGGAACTCGGCCCCTCGCTCGGCGACGCCTACGTCATCCTCTCCGGCCTCCGCGCCGGCGAAGAAATCGTCACCCGCGGCGCCTTCGCCATCGACGCCAGCGCCCAGCTCGAGGGAAAAAGAAGCATGTTGAACGACGACGACGCCCGTCACGCCACCATCCCCGTGCAAGGACTCTGCGACATGTGCCGCGAACGCGTCGAACGCGTCGCCCGCGGCATCACCGGCGTCCGCTCCGCCACCTGGGACGCCCACGCGCGCGAACTCACCCTGCGCCTCGACCCGCGCGCCCCCTCCCTCGACGACATCGCCGACGCCATCGCCGACGCCGGCCACGACGCCGGCACGCGCCGGGCTAACGACAACCCGTACAACGCCCTCCCCGACTGCTGCAAGTACCGCGACGCCCCCTGACAGGGCGCCGACGGGCAAGATTCCTGTGCAGACGGACCGCTCGTCT
>JAIRKS010000093.1 GCA_031259905.1 Odoribacteraceae bacterium | reverse complement strand
GACACCTGCAAGCCCTTCACACGTAAAAATCCTTAAATCTTCAACCTGCTTCATGTTAGTTAGTTTATCTCGTTTATTGCTCATTTGTCTGCTTTATTTATTGTTTATGTTCTGTATTTTCCATCGCACGGGGCGAATGTAGCGCGTTTTTCCTTACCATGAAACAATCCCCCCTCATTTTCTAACTATTTTTTTTCACGTCCCCCTCGTTTTACCCCGGGACGCGCTACCTGTCCCCCCCGGCGGACGCGTCGCGTCCGGCCTTCCCGCGGGAAAGCCTGTCCAGCGTGAGCAGGATCGACGGGAGGAAGAGGAGGTTGGAGAACATCGTCGTGAGCAACGTGATCGAAACGAGAATACCCAGCGCCACGGTCCCCCCGAAGTCGGAAAGCGCGAAGATCCCGAAGCCGAAGAAGAGGATAACGGCGTTGTAGATCATGCTGGGGCCGGTCTCCTTGAGGGCGGAGATGGCGGCGACGGGGATCTCCTTGCGCCCGCGGCGGGTGGGGCGCAGCTCCTGGCGATACTTGGCGAGGTAGTGGATCGTACCGTCGACGGAGATGCCGAAGGCGATGCTAAAGACGAGCACCGTCGATGCCTTGATCGGGATACCGAGGTACCCCATCAGCCCGGCCGTCAGCAGCTGCGGGAGGATGTTGGGGAGCATCGCGACGAGCACCATCCGCTTGCTCCTGAACGTCCACGCCATGAGCAACGCGATGAAGGCGATCGCCAGCGCCAGCGACGCGAAGAGGTTCTCGACCAGGTAACGCGTCCCCCGCGAGTTGATGATGCTCGACCCGGTGACCTTCACCCGGTACTTCTCCCCCGGGAAGTAGCGTTCGGCGACCCGGTAGATCTTCTCCTCCTTCTCCTGCATCTTGACCGTCCCGATGTCCTTCACGCGGAAGCTCAGGCGGACGCGCTGCATGGAGGAGTCGACGAACGAGCTTGCCATGTTCCCGGCATCCCCGGCGATCCCGGAGGCGTATTTCAGGATAAAATTCCTGGTTTGCCCGGTCGGCAACTTGTAATAGGCGGGGTTGCCGTTATAGAACGCCTGGTTGGCGAACTTGACGGCCTCGACGATGGATACCGGTCGGGAGATGTCCCCGTCGTTGGCAATCTCCGCGGAGAAGCCGTCGAGGCGCTCCAGGTTGGGGAGACTCGTGGCCTGCCGCGGCCTCTTGAAGTCGACGGTCACCTCGAGAGGCATCAGCCCGTCGAAATTCTCCTCGAAGAAGGCCAGGTCACGCCGGATCGGGTCCGTCTCCTTCAAGTCCTCGATCATGTATCCCGTGGTCTCGATCCGGGAAAGCCCGACGAGGGCGAGCGCCACGAGCAGCGAGATGACGACGTACACGCGGCGCTTGCGGCGCAACACGGTCGCGACGGCCCTCTCGAGCATCCCCCTGATCCTTGGGTTATGCAGGTGCCTGGTTTGCCGGCTGTCGGGCGGCGGCAGGAAGCTGAAGATGCAGGGGACGAGCACGAGGCAGATGAGGAAGACGAAGGCGATGCCGATGGAGGCGGTGATCCCGAAGTCGACGAGGATGCTGCTGGAGGTGATGACGAACGTGCCGAAGCCGGCGGCGGTCGTCAGGTTGCACGTGAAGGAGGCGTTGCCGACCTTCTCTATCATGCGCTGGAGGGCCTTGATCTTGTTCCCGTGCCGGTCGTACTCCGCGTGGAATTTATTAATCATGAACACCATGTTCGGCACGCAGATCACGATCAGCAGCGGGGGCACCATCGCCGTCAGCAGCGTGATCTTTAATCCCATCATGGACATCACCCCCACCGTCCAGCACACGCAAACCAGCACGATCAGCAGGCAAAAGCCTACCGTCCGCGACGACCGGAAGAAAAGGTATAGCACGCACGTCGTGACCAGCAGCGACAGGAGGATGAACATGTACATCTCCCCTTTCAGGTTCTCGGCGTTGACCACCCGTATGTACGGCAGCCCGGAGTAGTGCATCTCGAGGCGGTACTTGTCGCTGAACTCCCTCGTGATGCTCACCACCTCTTTCACCAGCCCCACCCGCGCGGGCGTCCTCATCACCTCCTCGGCGACGGTGAGCATCATCCCGTAGATATGCTTTTCCTTGTTAAAGAGCGTGCCGTCGTAGAAGGGGAGCGACTCGACGACGCGCGTCAGGCTATCCATCTCCCTCTCGTCGCGCACCCGCTCCGGGAAGACCGGCGTGATCTCGAACGACCGCGTCACGGTATCCTTGACCAGGTTATACGCGCGCGTGACGTCCACCAGCGCCACCACGCCCGGCGTCGCCTTGACGCGTTCACGGGTGGCGATCCAGTCGTTCAACTTGTCGAGCCGGTAGAACGCGCTGTCCTGAAACCCGAACACCATCACGTTGCCCTCCTGCCCGAAGGTCTCGTGAAACTCGACGTAGTCCATGTAAGCGCTATCCGTCGACGGGAGCAGGCCCGAATACTCGTAGGACATCTCCGCCTTCCTGATCTGCACGCCAAGGAAAAGCGTGATGCACGGGACGCCGACGAGAAAGGCGACCCGGTTACGTAAAAGTATACCTGCTATCTTGATCCACATGATTTATCGTGTTACCCGGACGGGCAAATGTAGTCAATTTATTTCGCTTCGCGCCCGCGTGCCGGGGGCGTGCCCGTCACTTCACCCACGCGGCGACGATCTCGCCGGCGTGCAGGCACGGCAGGGGATGCACGTTCTTCAACTCCCCGGCAGCGAGATCGCCGGGCGCGAGCTGACGGGAAAAGAGCGCGCGACACTCGAAGATCACCTCCCGGTAGAAGCCGGGCCACTGACCCGTCGCGCTCCACGTCAACGTGTACGTCGTGCCGGGCGTCGCGCCGGGATCGGCGAAGCAGTACACCACCGGCCGGTCGAAAAGATACCCGATGCCTCCCCAGCGCGTGACGCTGCCCTCCCCCTCGCCGGAAAGCAGGAGACTCCCGTTCAGCAACATGTTAATAAAGTTACCGTCCATCTCCACGGGCAGTACGCGCCGGTATCCCTCCCGTGAAGGAACGCCCGCCGACGGGGACGACACGAGCGACGGCAGCATCACCCCGCCCCCCCGCGCAGTCTCCGCGAGCAGGCTCTCCAGCCCGTCGACGAGGTCTATCGTCTTCACCCGGAACTTGTCGTTCCCCCTGAGCAGTCGTCCCCGTTTCTTGTCGTACGCGTGCTTGTCGGTGATCCACTCCTCGGCGAGGTAACGCACCGGGGACTCCTCCCCGTACAGGTAACGGACGCGCGCGACCTCCATCGTGCATTTCCCGTCGTCGCACGTGTACGTCACCTGGTAATCGACCAGCGCGCGATCCAGCACCAGCGCCTTCTGCACGAACACCAGGTATTCCCTCCCGTGACAAATCACCACCCCCTCGTCGGCATTCGCGTAAATCGTCCCCGCGCGCTCGTCACCCTCCCCCGCGAACCGCTTCCCCGCCATCTCCTCGACCCGCGCGAACAGCGCCGCGCGCGATAGCCCCGGCGCCGCCACTTCCCGCGTGAACACTACCCGGCCGTCCTTCTCCGGCACGGCCCCTTCCAGGTATCTCGATACATCCTGCGCCGCCAACGACGACGGGAGCAAACACCATAACAGTAAACATGTTTTGTTCATACAATTTGTTTTTTACAGTAAATACTACGCGAAGGTACACCTATTTCCCGGATACTGCCCCGAACTAAAGTATGTTAAAATCGCGGGGAGAGCCACTTATTGGGAGTACATTCGTAACAAAAACAAAACGTATGCCACGAGTACTCATCGTCGACGACGACACCACCTTCTGCACCATGTTAAGGGCCTGGCTCGAGAAACGGAGATTCCAGGCAGATAGCGCCTTCTCGCACGCCGGGGCGATCGACGCGCTCAAGAGCAAGAGCTACGACGTCATCCTGACGGACCTGCGCCTCCCCGATCACGACGGCATCGACTTGCTGCGGCACGTCAAGGAGCGCGCCCGCGATACCCGCGTGATCCTCATGACCGGTTACGCCGACATCCAGACCGCCGTCACGGCCATGAAGCTCGGGGCGTTCGACTACGTCGCCAAGCCCGTGATCCCCGACGAGATCCTGAAGCTCCTCCACGAGGCGCTGAAGCCCGCCGGCGCCCCGCGCGAGAAATCCACCCCGCCGTCCCCCTCCCCCCCCTATCTCAGGGGGGTCAGCGAGGAGGCCACGCGCCTGCACGACCATCTCCTCCTCGTCGCCCCCACCATGATGACCGTCCTCGTCAGCGGCGAGAGCGGCACGGGCAAGGAATACATCGCCCGCCGCGTCCACGAGACGAGCCACCGCGCTACCGGCCCGTTCGTCGCCGTCGACTGTGGCGCCATCCCCCGCGAGCTTGCCGGCAGCGAGTTCTTCGGTCACGTGAGGGGATCGTTCACCGGCGCCATCTCCGACAAGGAGGGCTACTTCACCATCGCCTCCGGCGGGACGCTCTTCCTCGACGAGATCGGCAACCTCCCGCGCGACGTGCAGGTGCAACTCCTCCGCGTGCTCGAGGAACGGCGCGTGCGCCCCGTCGGCGGGCAACGGGACGTGGCCGTCGACGTGCGCGTGATCTCGGCGACGAACGATAACCTGAAAGAGGCCGTCGACGCCGGGCGTTTCCGCGAGGATCTCTACCACCGCCTCAACGAGTTCTCGCTCGTGGCGCTCCCGCTGCGCGAGAGGAAGGAGGACATCCCCCTCTTCGCGAACCATTTCCTCGACCGCTCTACCGCCGAGCTGGAGAAGGAGGTGACGGGGTTCGATCCCCTCGTGCTGGAGATCTTCCAGCAATACCGCTGGCCGGGCAACCTCCGCGAGATGCGCAACGTCATCAAGCGCGCCACGCTGCTCTGCACCGGGAAGTTCATCACGCGCGATCAACTCCCCGCCGAGCTGTGGAAGTCCGTCGCCCCCCCCCCCCCGCCACGCCTCCCCGGCAGCCGCCGGGAGATGGAACGCGACCTGATCGTCGAGGTGCTGTCGCGCTGCGATAACAACAAGACCGAGGCCGCGCGCGTCCTGCAAGTCGACAGGAAAACCCTCTACAACAAGTTACGGGCCTACGGTCTCGACCACGCCGCCGGCGAGTAGCCCCCCCCCGCGTCATCCCTGTACATTGCCCTGTCGGGCGATTACGGAGCTCCGTCGAGTGATTACGGAGCTCCGTCGAGCGATTACGGAGCTCCGTCGAGCGATTACGGAGCTCCGTCGGGCAATTACGGAGCTCCGTCGAGCGATTA
>JAIRKS010000032.1 GCA_031259905.1 Odoribacteraceae bacterium | reverse complement strand
CGCGCGCCATCGTGGCCTTGACGGCGTGGTAGTTCAGGCGGAAGTGGCGGTCGAGGAGATAACCGTCGTCGGTGAGTGTCGTGATTACGCGACCGGTGACGAGGGGATCGGCGGCGTGTAGCAGGGCGGCGGCCTCGTTCAGGTCGACGAGAATGCTGTCGAGTACGGCCGCGACGGTATAGTCCGGCGTGATCTCGTGGCCGTAGCGGGTGACGTACGGGATCGCCAGGGCGTCCGGGGCGGCCTTGAAGGAAGGCGCGAAGAGGCGCAGCAGGTCGAAGTGCAGGAAAGCGCGCAAGCCAAGCGCTTCGCCGGTGATCACGTTATAATTGTCCCCGGAGAAAAGGGAGCGATCGGCCACGCGGAGGTGTTCTACTAGGCTGTTGAGGTTTGCTATCGTGTTGTAGCCGGTTTGCCAGATCGCGTTGATCATTGTCTCGAGGAAAGAGTAGGTGTAGTTCCCCGCGTGTGCCTCGGCGTACTCGGCAGTGCCGACCGAGGGGTAGACGTTGCCGAGCACGTCGACAAGCCCGTAGGTCATCTCTCTCCCGTACATTTCCGGGGAGATCATGTTGATGTAGGCGGTATATAGGACGTCTTTGAATCCCGCCTCGCGTTGATAGAGCACGTCGGCCTCGATCTGTGCCCTGGGTTTCACGTCCAGCCACTCCTCGCACGAGGCAGCGAGTAAAAGAAGGAGCGGGAGTAGGTAATATTTTTTCATGTAGCGTTTTTTTATGGATTAAAACATGGCCTGCAACGAGAACGAGAAGGCGCGGGCAAAGGGGTAGGAGGTGCCTCGTTCGATCTTGACCGAGGAGACGCGGGCGACGTCGTTCATGTCAAACGAGAGGCGCAGGCGACTGAAACCGGCTTGCTTGACCCGCGCGAGGCGGTCGAGGTCATAAGAGAGGTTCACCGAGGAGAGCGTCCACTCGTCCTGTTCCTCGACGAAGCGTTGCGTGGCATAGGTCGTGGCGGTGCTCGCGATGTTCTTGAAGTGACTGATGTCACCCGGCTTTCTCCAGCGGTCGGAGAAGACGCGGCGATCGACGTTGTAACGCGGGTTGGCGTTCTCCACCTTGTCCACGAGCGTCTGGTTGTATATCTGCCCACCGAACATCCAGTTCATGCCAACGTTGAGGCTAAAGCCGCGGTAGTCGAGGTTAAAGCCGCAGTTGCCGCGCAGTTTCGGTTCCGTGTCACCGCATATAGCTAGGTCATCGGAATTCCACGCGTGGACGATGCTCCCGTCGGCACGGAGGAAGATCTCGCGCCCGGTGGCGGGGTCTATGCCGTACGAGGGGACGGCCCAGATGGCACTCATCGACTGCCCCTCGACGTAGCGAACGACCGGGCGGTTGGTGGGGTTGGCGAGTTGCTCCTCGTTGAACGTGGCGAGGGAGTTGGAGATCTTCCGTACCCTGTTCTCGTTCCGCACCCCGGCGATGTAGACGTTCAGGAATCCGTCGCCACGCGACGGTTGCCATGCCCGGTAGGTGACGCGGAACTCCTGCCCGTTATTCTGTACCTCGCCGAGGTTCTCGCGATAGGAGCGAAAGCCGGTGGAGGAGGGCAACGTCACGTCGGTCAACAGGTCATCGGTGTTGGCCAGGTAGTAATCGAAGCGCAGGGCGAGGCGGCGGTTGAACAGGGTGATGTCGACGCCGGCGTTGCGGTCGTACTTGCGTTGCCACTTCAAGGCGCTGTTCTCGATGCCCATCAACCGGGCGCCGTGATGGCCGAGGTAGGTCTCCGTCGTGGAGTAGGTAAACGTTGCCTTCGACTGGTAGGAGTTGAAGCTCTGCGAACCGGTGAACCCAGCGGAGGCGCGCAGGCGGAACTGGTCGAAGGCGACGATGGAGCGGATGAACGGCTCGTTGTGCAGGTTCCACCCGATGCCGAGCGACCAGAAGTTGCCCCACCGGTTGTCGCGTCCGAATTGCGAGGAGGCGTTCAGGCGTAACGACGCGTCCAGCAGGTAGCGGTCGGCGTACGCGTAGTTTGCGAAGGCCAGCACGCCGATGTCCCGCGTCGTGCTCTCCGTCCCGGAAGGCCTGCTGTCGAGAGCGTACTGCCGGGCGAAGGTGATGTCGTCGAGGTAGTCGTTCGGGAATCCCTCGGCGACGAAGTTCAGGTAGCGCGACGAGTTGCTGCTCGCATTCCAGCCGACGTTCGTGAAGAAGAGATGCTCCCCGATGTTCCGCGAGAAGCTCGCGTTCACGTCTGCCGCGAAGTTCGCGTCGTCACCGTCCCCGTAGACGTATTGTCCCCGGCGAGCTGCCATTTCCTCGCTGGTGTAGGTGATGAATGCCGTGTGACTCGCCGGGTAGAAGATCTCGTGACCGGAATCTTCTCGCGAGATGCTTAGCCGCCCCGTCACCTTTAGCCCGAATGCCGAGAGCCACTCGATGTAGAGATTGTTCGTGACGGACATGTACTCCGAGAAGTCCTTCGTGTTGATCGTGCTATTCCATAACGGGTTTCCCACCGCGCCACCGAGGGCGATGCTCTCGCCGGCAATTTTCGTTATTCGCCCGTTCTCGTCGCTTGCCCTGAAGTAGGGATTCATCCGGGCGTACTCGCTGAACTCCCCGTACGGGGAGTTGATCCCTTTGTTGTAGGATACCTCCAGTATGTCCCGCAGGAGAAATTCCCTGTAACGGTACGAGAGAGTCATGCTTCCCGTTACCGTGTTGCGCCCGGAGCCTTTCATCGCCCCTGTCGTGTTGTTGTAGGAGAGGTCCACGCCGTAACGCAGGTACGCGTCGCCTCCCTCGAGGTATATCACGTGCTTCTGCCCCGTGCCCACGCGTACCGGACGCGAGAGCCAGTCCGTGTCCACTCCCCGCAGTACCTCCTCGAGAATCCGGTTGTACTCCAGGTCATACTCGAGCTGCCTGTCGGCGTACACGTAGCTCGTCCCGGGAACGGTGAAGAGGCCGGCCTCCTTCTCTACTTGCAACTTCTCCGCTGCGTTCGCGAGATGATAGCTCGTCAGGTCGGGGACGCTAAGGTTCAAGTTTCCCGTGTACGTCACGCGCAGTCGACCCGCCACCGGGCGGTGGGTCTCGATGACGACCACCCCGTTCGCTGCCTTTGACCCGTGAATGGCCTTTGCCGCCGCGTCCTTTAAGAGCGTCACGCTCTCCACGCGGTTCATGTCGAGGTCGATCACCTTCGTCAGGCTCACCTCGAAACCGTCGAGAATGAAGAGCGGCTGGTTCGGGTTTACGCGATACTCGCCGCGCAGGTCGGGGAATCCCGACTGTCCGCGCAGCTGGATTTCCGGCATCGCGTTGGGGTTAGATCCTTCCTCGAGGTTCTCGATCACGTGAAACGAGGGGTCAAGGTTTTTGATGCTCTGGAGCACGTTGGTGTTGCCTACCTTTCGTAGATCTTCCCGCGTGAAGGTGCTCGCCGAACCCGTGAAACTCTCCGTGCGACGGGTGAAAATACCCGTCACGACGACCTCGTCCACCTCCACGTTCTCCTCTTCCATCACCACGCGCAGCTCCGCGTCGCCGGGGACGATCTCCTGTTTCTTCATCCCGATGAACGAGAATTGCAACGCGACGCC
>JAIRKS010000028.1 GCA_031259905.1 Odoribacteraceae bacterium | reverse complement strand
ATGTTCCCTGCACGAGAGTACATGTTCCCTGCACGAGAGTACATGTTCCCTGCACGAGAGTACATGTTCCCTGCACGAGAGTACATGTTCCCTGCACGAGAGTACATGTTCCCTGCACGAGGGAACATGTTCCCTGCGCGAGGGAACATGTTCCCTGCACGTGAGAACATGTTCCCTGCGCGTGGGAACATGTTCCCTGCGCGTGGGAAAAGGGAAACTGCCGGGAGCTTCCCGACGCTCTCCCGACAACTGTACCGGCCACGAAACGTTCGCCATGAAAAGTGAAAACCTTCCCGACGGTTTGCGGGAAGGTTTCGGTTGACATGTTGTTTGGAGGCGTCCGCAGGTATCGTATCACGCCAGGACGCGGGGGAAGGGCTTAGAATGCCTCCTCGCGGAGCGCTTCCACCTCGTCGATGGTGGTCGGGACATACTTCCCGAGCCGTCGGACGCCATCGCTGGTGACGAGGTAATTCTCCTCGTTGCGTATTCCTCCCACGTGCATGTAGGGATCGATCTTGTCGTAACAGATGTACCTGAGGAAACGCTTCCTGGCACGCCAGCGATCGATCAGTTCGGGGATGAAATAGATGCCGGGTTCTATCGTGAAGACAAACCCCGGCTCCAGGGGACGGGCAAGGCGCAGGGACTTTAACCCGAAGTGCGTGCTCTTGGGATAGCCGTTGTACCCGACCCATGTCTCGCCGAGGTTCTCCATGTCGTGCACGTCGAGGCCCATCATGTGGCCCGTCCCGCAGGGGAAGAAGATCGCGTGCGCTCCCGCCATCACGGCCTCCATAGTATCCCCCCGCATGAGCCCGATCTCTTTCATCCCCTCGACGATGGCGGCAGCGGCCGCGAAGTGCACGTCCTTGAACGGCACGCCCGGCGCCAGCGCGTCGACCGCCGCCCGGTGCGCCCGGAGGGCAATGTCGTAGATCACCCGCTGGGGGGCGGTAAACCGTCGTCCCACGGGGAAGGTCGAGGAGAGATCCCCGGCGTAGTGCATGGCGTTCTCGGCGCCGGCGTCGAGGAGGAAGAGTTGCCCCTCGCGACAGGTGTTCCCGTGATAATGGTTGTGCAGGATCTGCCCGTTGGTGGTGGCGATCACGGGGAAGGCGAGTTGCCCCCCGTCGCGCAGCGCGACGGCCGTCACGGCGGCGGCGATCTCGGATTCTTTCATCCCGGGGCGCGTCACGCGCATGGCGGCGAGGTGCATGTCGGCGGAGATGTTGACGGCCTCCTCGATTTGCTCGATCTCCTCGCCGGACTTGTAGACGCGCTGGTTGACGACGGCGCGGGTGAATTGCGTCGAGGCGCGCGAGGGCTGCCTGTCGAGGGGGATCTCGAGTAACTCGTGTATCAACACGCGGTGGTCGCCGCGGTAGGGCGGCAGGAAGTGCACGACACGCCCGGCGGCGCGGGTGGAGAGAATGTACTTGCCGAGTTCGGCAGAAGGCTCGACGCGGTGTATGCCGGTCGCCTCGCCCGCTTCCCGGATCGTCGGCAGCGTGCCTGTCCAGACGATGTCGTCAAGCGTCAGTTCATCGCCGAAGATGATCTCGATGTCCTCGTCGATATCGAGGATGGCGTTTAGCCCCGGCCGATCGATGCCGAAGAAGTAAAGGAACGTGGAATCCTGGCGGAAGTGGTAGGTGTTGTCGGCGTAATTCATGCCGCACTCGTTGTTCCCGATGAAGAGAATCACTCCGTTACCGATCTCTTTTTTCAGGCGGGAACGCCTGTCCTGGTAGGTTTCTTTTTTGAACATGTGTTATGATTTACGTGAGAGTTGTTGTTCCATGAATTCTTTCGGGAGGATGCCGAATTGCGCCTGGAAGCACTTGGCGAAGTACGAGGGGGCGCTGAAGCCGACCATGAAGCTAATCTCGTTTACCTTGTGCTCTCCCGCCTGGAGGTACTCGGCGGCTTTCTTGAGCCGTGCCAGGCGGATGAAGTCGTTCGGGGTAAGCCCGGTGACGGCCTTGACCTTCGAGTAGAGGAGCGTCCGGCTCGTGCCGGCGAGGCGGACGAGGTGATCGACGGAGAAGTCGGGATTGGAGAGGTTCTCCTGGATGTACTCGTTGAGCCTGGTGAACCATCGCTCGTCGGACTGGTTTCTGGCGACGAAATTGATCGGCGCGAACGGCCGCCCGGCGAATATCCCCCGGAGTTTACTCCGGTTTCCCAGCAGGCTGGAGACTTGCGCGTAGAGGTAATTTGCCGACACGGGTTTCTCGATGAACACGTCGGCGCCCCGCTCGAGGCAATCGACTTTCGAGGCGGCGTCGCCTTTCGCCGTGAGAAGGATGACGGGGATATGCGAGAGACGGATGTCGTTCTTGACGTGCTCGCACAGCTCGAGGCCGTCCATGACGGGCATCATGAGGTCGCTAATGATCAGGTCAACGGTATTTTCCCTGAGCAGCTTGAGGGCCTTCTGCCCGTCGGGCGCCGTGCAAACGTGATATTTCCGGCTGAAGACGCGGACGAGGTAGACGATGAACTCCTCGTTGTCCTCGACGATGAGCACTGTTCCCTCTTTCTTCGCCGGGGCAACAACGGGCGTCTCTCCCGCTGGCCCGGTGATCTCTCCCGTCGCGCGCGTCCCGGCGGGCACGAGTAGCGTGAAGCGCGTAGAGACGTTTCGCTCGCTCTCCACGTGGATCGCGATATTCATCCTCCCGGCGAGTAGCTGGACGATGGAGAGACCAATGCCGAATCCCGGCGTGAACCGGTTACGTCCCTTTTTCCCCCGGTAGAAGAGGGTGAACATCTTCTCGCGTTCCTCCTCGTCAATGCCGGCGCCGTTGTCCTCGACGATGACGCGGAGGGCGTTCCCCGGCGTCTCCTCCTCGATGGCGACGCGGACGCGGTCGCGCGTGAACTTGAGAGCGTTCGCGAGCAGGTTACTGATCATCTTCGTGAAGGCCTCCCTGTCGGAGAATAGGAGCAGCGGGAGGTTCTCCGGGAAGGTGGTCTCGAGGAGTATCCCTCGTTGCCGCATGGCGGGTGCAAAGCGGCAGGCGATCGTCTCGACCAGCTCGACGAGGTCGAACGTCGTGTTCTTGATGACGTACAGGTCTTGCTCGACTTTCGCGAAATCAAGCACCTGGTTACTCAAGTCGAGCAGTCGTTCGCTATTCTTCTTGATCACGTTGAGGTCGTCCTGTATCTCGTCGGGCAAGTTCTGGTGACGCGAGATCGCCTCGACAGGCGCGAGGATGAGGGAGAGTGGCGTCCGTATCTCGTGCGTGATGCTGGTAAAAAGGCTGAACCGGGCCTCGTTCAGGTTGCGCTCGTTCTCGTGGTAGAGTATCTCGATCTTGTTCGCGTGCGAGCGCTTGAGGCGCTTCACCAGTAGCAGGCACACGGCGGCGAGCGCGCACACCAGCAACAGCCCGGCGACGATGATCACGATCCCTTTCGCCCACCACGGCGGCAGCACCGTCACGCGCAGGCATGACCCTGACGGGTTCCACAGCCCGTCGTCGTTGCACGCGGTGACGCGGAACGCGTACTCTCCCGGCGGGAGATTCGTGTACGTGGCCTTGTTATCGCGGTTGTCGGCGTGAAACCATGTTTTGTCGAATCCCTCGAGCATGTACCGGTAGCGGTTTTTCGACGGGGCGCAGAAGCTCGTGGCGACGAACTCGACAGTGAAGCCCGCCTCGCCACGCGGCAGCGTCACGGCAAGTTTCTCGTCGAGCAGTCGCGTGGACGTCTCGCCGGGAAGCCGGAAGGCGGTGAAGGCCACGCGCGGGACGATCTCGTTGGCGCGGATATCCCGTGGCAAGAAGCGGTTGAACCCGTTGCTACCACCAATGTAAATGTGACCCGAGGAGGCCCGTAGCCACACGTTCGTCGAGAAGGGTTGGCAGTACAGCCCGTCTTCCTCGTTGTACAGGCGGGACGCACCCTCGCCGTGCCTCAGCAACCCGTCGCTCGTGACTAACCACATCTCGTTGACACCGGGGATGATCGACAGGATGTTCCCCCGCGCGTTGACGAGCGAATCGTCGTGCCGCGTGCACTCGCCCCGACGCGGGTCGTAGGTGTACAGTCCCCGCCCTGACGTGCCAATCAGTAGCTTGTCCCGGACAATGCAGAACGTCGGCACCATCTCCGGCAACCCCGTCCGCTCGTTCGAGTGGAACGTGATGGAGTCCGTCTCCAGGTCGATGCTGATCAATCCCTTTCCCTGCGACGCGATCCACAGCGTCCGGGAATCGTCCTCCTCCAGTCGCTCCACGTAGCAGTTGAAACCGAAGTCGACCACCACCGAGAAACGGCCCGTCGCCTCGTCGTACACCCGCACCCCCGTCTGCGTCCCGATCCACAACCGCCCCCCGCTGTCCCTGTAAAAGGAATAGACGCTCCGCGCGTCTAACCCCGGCGTCTCCCCGGGATAATGCGTCACCCGCCCGCCCGGCGAGACGCGGTACACTCCCGCGCCGTACGTCCCTACCCACAATTCCCCCCTGTCCGCGTGGAGCGCTTGCACTTGCACTCCTTTCACGCCGAGCGATACCGGCGAGAAACTCCCGTCGACGGGCGAAAAACGAAAGAGCCCCCTGTCGTCCGTCCCCACCCAGATCGTCCCGTCCGGCCCCTCGTGCAGCTCGTTGACGATCCGCCCGCCCGGCCCCCGCCCGTCGCCTGCGCGGGGGTAGAACTCGAACGCCAGGCTGCCCGGGGAGAGGTAGTTGAGACCGGCACGATACGTGCCTACCCACAGTCCCCCCTCGCGGTCTTCGAGGATCGAGTAAACGAAGTCGTCGTTCAACCCGGCGGGATGCCCGTCGCGACAGGAGAGCGTCGTGCTGCTATTGTTGACCGCGTTATAGATGGTCAGGCCGGCATCCGAGCCGATGAACATCGTGCCGCCCCGCGTCCCGGTAATGAAGTGCACGTTCCGCAGGTGACCGGCGAGGTAGCAGGTCGTTGACTGCCGCGCTGGGTCGTACCTGAAGAGGCCGTTGTCACACGCCCAGATGTTCCCCGACGCGTCCTCGCAGAGGGCGTAGATCGAGAGAGCCTCGCGCCCCGTCGCCTCGTCGCGGAGCGGTACCCGCGCGAAACAATCCCTGGAGGGGATGTACTTGTACAACCCCTGCCCGTTCGTGGCCACCCACACGGTGCCCTCGTGGTCGACGAGGATCTTCGTGTTCAGATCGGGGGGAGGGAAGGTGCGCGATGACGAGTCGTCCCGCGTGTAATGCCGCAACTCGCCGCTCTTCAGGTCGTGGCGGTAGATGCCGTTGCCGTATGTCGTGATCCAGAGTCGCCGCTCGCGATCTTCCTTGATCGAGTAGACGATGTTTTTCCGCCACTTGCAGTTGACCGGGCACTCCCCGTCGCCGTGAACGTGTGGCAACGGGAAGGGGCTGAAACGACCCGAGTAGGGATCGAGACGGTAGACACCATTCTCCGTTCCCACCCAGATCTCCCCGTTCGACGCCTCGTGTAATGCATGCACGTTGTTGTTGCCGAGCGAGGTCGAGTCACCGGCGATGTAACGGTATGTTTTGAAGTTTTTCGAGTCGAACCGGTTTAACCCGTCGGGCGTGCCGCACCAGAGGAACCCTGACGCGTCCTGTATCATGCATAGTACGTTGTTATTGGACAGGCCGTCTCGCGTGGTGTAGTACCGGAAAGAGAGATCCCCACCGCAAACGGGAAGCGCGGAGAACAAGCAGTAAAGGAGTACACGTGTTATCGCTTTCATCGTTACAGGTTTTTCGAGTGGGACGCTTGTCTGCCGGGTGTTCTTGTCTCCCCGGCGCAAGGGAACGCCGCTAATGTAGAAATAATTATTTCGCCCGCCAAATTTACAAGCGAGTTCCACCGGGAAGCAGATTCAAGTTTCCTTTCAGTGTTTATTATCTTGTTATTATCCTGCGGCCATAAACAACAGGTCTTCGGGACGAATTTCAAGCGTACTGTCATGATTTACTTTGAATTTATTATCTTGCGGCCACAAACAACTTGTGTTCCTGGCGCTGTCGTGCCTGGGGAGTTGTGATTTGCTTTCAGAATTTATTATCTTGCGGCCACGAACAACTGGAGCGTGCGAACAACGGGTGTTCAATGGTTGTGATTTGCTTTCAGAATTTATTATCTTGCGGCCACGAACAACTGAGCGCCCTCGCCTCTTCCACGTTAAGCAGTTGTGATTTGCTTTCAGAATTTATTATCTTGCGGCCACGAACAACAACCTGAACGGTAACGCCTCCTCCGCGGCGTTGTGATTTGCTTTCAGAATTTATTATCTTGCGGCCACGAACAACGAGTACGTCGAGGAGATCACGGCCAAGAAGTTGTGATTCGCTTTCAGAATTTATTATCTTGCGGCCACGAACAACTACTATGACTACCACGTGGAGCATGGCGAGTTGTGATTCGCTTTCAGAATTTATTATCTTGCGGGCACGAACAACGCGACGCAGGTTGTGTGTCTCTTTCTCGTGTTGTGATTCGCTTTCAGAATTTATTATCTTGCGGCCACGAACAACCGACGAGCACGTCAACAGCATTATCGAGTGTTGTGATTTGCTTTCAGAATTTATTATCTTGCGGCCACGAACAACCCAGATGCTGT
>JAIRKS010000148.1 GCA_031259905.1 Odoribacteraceae bacterium | reverse complement strand
GGGAAATGGACGCCCGAAACCCTGCCGCATTATAACCTGATCGTCGGCGAGGCAAAGGGGTTACGCGCCTACCTTCACCTTGATCTCCTTCGTATCTTCGGCCCCGTGCTGCCGGACGGAATGGATCAACCCTCGATCCCCTACCGCGACGAGTTTTCCAACAACATCATCCGGCAGATGAGCGCGCGGGACGTTCTCGCCAAGATAGAGAAAGACCTCAAGGAGGCACGCGACCTGCTCGCGGACGACCCGATCAACGAGCATGGACGACAAAACCCCGACTATTCTGACAATAGTTCCGAGAATAAGGTTTACGCCTACCGCTTCCGGGGCATCCGGATGAACTACTATGCCGTGTGCGCCACGTTAGCTCGCTATTATCTCCTGATTGGAAACAAAAGCGAGGCGTTGACATACGCACTGGAAGTCATCAACGCCGACAAGATTTTCCAACTCGGCAACGCCAAGAGCAATACTCAGGACTACATGTTCCAACCCGAACTCGTTTGGGCAATCTACGATGCGGAAATCAACAAGCAGGGGCACCTCGGCAATTCGGATTTCTTCATCAACTACTCGATTAGTGATCTCTTCCGTTCGTTCGTCTATGGAGAGGGATATGGGCTTCCCGATGACCCTCGCCTCAACCATTGGTGGGGACAAACGGCAACAGCCCCGGTGATCCACTACCTTTCCAAGTATTTTCGCACCACGGATTTAAACACGAATACTGATATCACGAAGTGGGAAAAATTAATCAGTATGATCCGCCTCTCCGAACTCTACTATATCGCTGCCGAGGCCAATATCGGTACTGACAACGCCGAGGCGCGTCGCCTCTTGCAAGCCGTCCGTAATGCTCGCAACCTCGCTACTAGTCCGCTACCCGAAACGCTCACCGAGGCCGAGCTACTGGAACAAATCGTGTTCGAGCAACTAAAAGAGTTCTGGGGTGAAGGGAAACTTTTCTACACCTACAAGCGACTCTTCCGCGACATTATTATCCGGCAAAACACGATACCCGCCTCGAAAGCCATCTTCGAACTACCCGTCCCAAGGGAAGAAATAGAATACGGGAATAACTAATTAAAACGAAGTACAATGAAACGACAATTATACATTATCATCATCGGTGTCCTGTCGCTCGTCGCCGCTTGTTCCGAGGCCGAGAGGGAAATGTTCCACGCCCCCGACGCGATCTACTTCAGGATGCCGCAAGGGGACACTACCCTCATCATCCGCGAGGATACCATCATCTATTCCTTTGCCTTCGATCCGGAAACGATCACGCGCCGCGAGATCTACATCCCCGTCGAGCTTGTTGGTCTTGCCGCGGACCGCGATAGGGAATATCTCGTCGAGATTACCAATATCGATGAAACACGAGAAGGAGTTCATTACGACGCCCTCCACGCTAAACAAGTATTCCCCGCCGGGAAAATGCGAGATTCGCTTCGCGTCACTTTCCTCCGCACCGCGGATATGCAACAAAAAGCAAAAAAAATAAATATAACTATCCGTTCCGGCGGTGACTTTGCAGAAGGGGTCGTCGAGCGTCTTTTCGTTTCCATAGAGGTTTCGGACATCCTCGTGAAACCAGCGTGGTGGGACAACTGGGGCGAGTATTTCGGCCCTTACGACCCACAGGTGTATCGAGCATGGATTAATATCTGGGGAGGGACGGGCGACCTGAGCGCCTATCCATATCCCGGGTGGGGATACTCCCCTGGAGTACTCACCGCTATCATCGACCTGAGACGCTACTTCGAGGAGCACGAGGTCTATTACCTCGACAACCCTACCGTAAGGATCATTCTTCCTAATCTCGGTTAAACGTGAAATGAACAAACAAATAGAAAGAATATGAAAACATGGATATATTTCCTCTTGCTCTTCACCCTCGTCGAGGGATGCATCGAGGATAACGGGAATTACAAGTATTCCGCGCTGAATACTATTGAAATCACCGGTATTACGGCCGATACGACTTTCCGTGTAGACCAGTTCGACACGCTTCGGCTTGACCCCGCGTTGCGCTTCAGCGCGGGCGAGCTAACGGATCTAAGTTACGAGTGGAAAATCAACCACGAGGTTGTTTCAACGGAGCGGGTGCTCAACGCGGAGATACCTATAACGCCCAGTGCTAGTCTCACGTACTATCTTGCCAGTCTCGGCGTGACAGATAATGCTACCGGACTAAAATATTACAAGAACTTCCGGGTGATCGTCACGACCTCTGTTACCAATGGCCTGTTTGTTTTGAGCGAGCAAGCCGATGAAACCGCCAAGTTATCGTTCCAGCGCAGGGATAAACCCAACGCGTTGTTCGTTCACGACCTCTTTGAAAACGCGAACCCCACTTCCGGGGCACTTGGCAAGAAACCGCGACAAGTGTACTATCAGGGGGCGTGGGATAAGCAACTCGGCGTGGTTTGCGAAGAGGGAGAGAGAGTCATTTCACAGTTAAACCCGGCCACGCTAGAACTGATACGCTATTATTCGAAAGAGACAATACGCGGAGGGTACAACGGGATTTTCGCCCCGGGATACCTCGTCTTTTACATGGGAGGGATGGTAGCTAGCGAGGGGAAACTGTTTTCCTATGATTTCAGGAGTAACGGTTCGATCTTTCGCCCTATCCCGCTACAAGAAGGCACGTACGAGTTTGCAAACTGGGTGGACACGAACGAGGCGATCGACTATTACGCTTGGGTAAGTTACGATAACAAAGGAGAACAATTTGTCCTCCTGGAGCCGGGAAATATTGCGCTCGTGTACGACAAGATCTCCCCGATACCGGTAGCCAACAATCTCTCTACTACCGGGCAACGTTTCCTCGCGGCAGGCACGTACGACTATCAACTGAAGGCTGTTATATTGTACAATAGCGCAGAGCAAAAAGCCTATCTATATAGCGTGTATATAAACTATGACTTCGATGCGGAGTGGAATATATTTATCAACAAGACGGTCACTCGCCTTTCCGAGCAAACGAATCTCATTAACGAGCAATCCGTTTGCTTCTACAACGCCGAGTACTGGTATATTGCGAACGGCAGCACCGTCAAGCGTCTTCACGAGAAGAGCACCATTCCTAACGACTGGTTTACCGCCCCAAAAGGCAACGTCACCACCATGATCACGAAGACCGGTTCTTCCGCTGCCGGAACTAATCGTCTCTTCATCGCCACCTACGACGGTGCGAAATCGTACATCTACGAGATTGACCTCGTTACCAAACAACAACTCAACGAACCTCTCGAGATAGACGGGAAAGTCGTCTCCCTGCTCGCCAAGGGCACGTGGAGTTATTAATCCCTCCCGCCCGCGTGGGAAGATAAACGGGTAGCCCCGCGGCAGGTAGACTGTCGCGGGGCTGATTTATTACCGGTACCGTTCGATGCCCGGGGAGTGGCCGCACGTCCACGCCCCGGCGAGGTAGTCTACCACACCAAATGGAAAATCTACCACACCAAATGGAAAATCTACCACACCAAATGGAAAATCTACCACAACAAATGGAAAATCTACCACAACAAACGGAAAATCTACCACAACAAATGGAAAGTCTACCACAACAAATGGAAAATCTACCACACCAAACGGAAAGTCTACCGCGACAAACGGAAAGTCTACCGCGACAAACGGAAAGTCTACCACACCAAATGGAAGGTCTACCGCGACAAACGGAAAGTCTACCGCACCAAACGGAAAGTCTAACTAAGCGGATGCGTGCAAAAATACGATTTCACCGGGTGCGGGTCACGCCCCGAAGTCGTCGTAGAGGATATTTTCGGGGGCGACGCCGAGATTGTCGAGCATGTTGACGACGGCGGCGTTCATGAGCGGGGGGCCGCAGATGTAATACTCGATATCCTCGGGAGCGTCGTGCGTTTTCAGGTAGTTGTCGAGGATCACCTGGTGGATGAACCCGGTGGGGCCTGTCCAGTGGTCTTCGGGGAGAGGCTCGGAGAGGGCGAGTTGCCAGGTGAAGTTGGGGAACGCGCGGGCGATGGCGTCGAATTCTTCCCGGTAGAAGACCTCCTTCATGGAGCGGGCGCCGTACCAGAAGGTGACCCTCCTCCCGGTAGCGAGCGTCTTGAAGAGGTGGAAGATGTGCGAGCGCATGGGCGCCATGCCGGCGCCGCCGCCGATGAACATCATCTCGTTACCGGTGTCTTTCAGGAAGAACTCGCCGTACGGCCCGGAGATCGTCACCTTGTCGCCCGGCACGCGGGAGAAGATGTAGGACGAGCAGACGCCGGGGTTCACGCGGGCGAAGCGGCCGGTGGCGCGGTCGACGGGCGGCGTGGCGATCCGGACGTTCAGCATGATGATGTTTCCCTCTGCCGGGTGGTTGGCCATAGAGTAGGCGCGGTAGGTCTCCCCGGTGTTTACCATTTTGAGGTCGAAGAGCTTCATCCTCTCCCAGTCCCCGCGGTAGGCGGCGTCGATGTCCATCGCGGCGAAGTCGACGGAGAGGCGCGGGACGTCGACCTGGATGTAGCCGCCGGACTTGAAGCGCAGGTGTTCTCCTTCCGGGAGCTTGACGATGAATTCCTTGATGAACGTGGCGACGTTGCGGTTGGAGACGACCTCGCATTCCCATTTCTTGATGCCGAGGATCTCCGCGGGGAGGTTCACGCGGGTATTTTCCCGGATCTTTACCTGGCAGGCGAGGCGCCAGTTGTCGTGCCGCTGCTTGTAGGTGAAGAAGCCGGTTTCGGTGGCGAGAATACTGCCTGCCCCGGCGTCGACGCGGCAACGGCACATGCCGCAGCTCCCTTTCCCGCCGCAGGCGGAGGGGAGGAATATTTTGTTGTTTCCCAGCGCGGCGAGCAGCGTGTCTCCCGGCGAGGCGTCGACCAGGCTTTCTCCCCGGTTGATGTCTATCTTGACTTTTCCCCGCGGCATTAGCTTGTTTTTCGCGAGGAGCAACATTCCCACGAGGAGCAGGACGATGGCGAGGAAGAGGAGGGTGGCGGTCGCGAGGAGGGTGATGTTCATGTCGGTATTCTTGGCGGTTATTTATATGCTGATCCCGAGGAAGCTCATGAACGAGATGGCCATCAGCCCGGTGAGGATGAAGGTGATCCCGGCGCCCCGTAACGGCGCGGGGATGTTGGAGTAAGCGAGTTTCTCGCGGATGGCGGCGACGCCCGCGATGGCGAGTAGCCAGCCGGCTCCCGACCCGAGGGCGAAGGAGGTGGCCTCGGCGAGGGAGGCGTACGCGCGTTCCTGCATGAAGAGGGAGGCGCCCATGATGGCGCAGTTGACGGCGATGAGCGGGAGGAAGATGCCGAGCTGGTTGTATAGCGCGGGGGTGTATTTCTCGACGATCATCTCGAGGAGCTGGACGACGGCGGCGACGACGGCGATGAAGATGATGAAGCTCAGGTAGCCGAGGTCAACGGCCGCGCCGCCCTCGAATAGCCAGGCGAGGGCGCCGGGGGATAGCAGGTACGCGTTGATCGCGTAATTGACGGGGACCGTGACGAGCAGCACGAAGGCCACGGCGACGCCCAGGCCGAGGGAGGTCTTGACCGTTTTCGAGACGGCCAGGTAGGAGCACATCCCGAGGAAGTAGGCGAAGATCATGTTGTCGATGAAGGTCGAGCGGATGAAGATGTTGACGAGGTTTTCCATGTCGTGTTATTGTTCGATGAGTTCCTTGTTCCTTGCCCTGTGTATCCAGATGATGACGCCGACGAGTATGAGGGCCATCGGCGGGAGGATCATCAACCCGTTGTTGGCGTATCCCCAGCGGTAGAGCGCGCCGGGGATGACGGGCACGCCGAAGAGCGTCCCCGATCCTAGCAGCTCGCGGAAGAAGGCGACGAGCAGGAGGATGAAGGCGTACCCGACGCCGTTGCCGGCACCGTCGAGGAGCGATGGCCACGGTTTGTTGGCGAGGGCGAATGCCTCGACGCGTCCCATGATGATGCAGTTGGTGATGATCAGGCCGACGAAGACGGAGAGTTGCTTGCTGACGTCGTAGGCGAACGCCTTCAGGAGCTGGT
Organism: Odoribacteraceae bacterium; assembly: GCA_031259905.1. Taxonomy (GTDB): domain Bacteria; phylum Bacteroidota; class Bacteroidia; order Bacteroidales; family Marinifilaceae; genus JAIRKS01. Next base: position 1,268 of record JAIRKS010000148.1, on the reverse strand, counting down.
CGATGATGATGACGAGCGTGGAGACGACGACGAGTTGCACGATGATGCGGACGCGCGTGGGGATGGCGTCGCGGAGCGACGAGAGGATGACGCTGGAGAGGGCGGTGACGGCGGTGACGGAAACGCCCATGACGAGCGCCGGCTCCATCTTGGCGGTGACGGCCAGCGCCGAGCAGATGCCGAGGATCTGCACGAGGATCGCGTTGTTCTTGTTGAAGGGGCCGAGCAGCAGTTGCCTGCTCTTTGACGATAGGATGTTCATGGCAGTGATTTCAGGAACGATTCATAACAGGTTAAGTTGTCCTTGAGCATGGCCTCGACGCCTTTCGAGGTGATCGTGCCGCCGGAGATGGCGTCCACCTCGTGCGGCCCGCCGGCCTTCCCTCCCTTCTCGACGCGGACGGAGACGAGCGTTTCTCCCTCGAAGATCGTTTTCCCGTCGAAGCGCGAGCGAAAATCGTCGCGCGTGATCTCGGCGCCGAGACCGGGGGTTTCGCTCTTGTGATCGAAGACGGCACCGAAGATCGTGTTCTTGTCCTCGTTCAGGGAGATGTATCCCCACAGGGGACCCCACAACCCGGTGCCGCGGACGGGAAGGATGTACTTGGTTGTCCCGTCGACGCGGGCGATGAAGACGGGCAGGCGACGTTCGCCGGGCGTTTTCTTTATCTCCTTGCCGGGATCGACTGCGAACGCGTCGCCGGGGATCTCCTCGCCGCTGGAGTTGACGAGGAACTGGCGCGTGATGTACTTGTCGAACGCCTCGCGGGACGCTTCCCTGGAGACGTTGACCTTCACGGAGCGCAGGATGTCTTGTCTTTTCTCGTTCTCGATGTTCTCGTTCTGCCGGGGTTGCAGCCCGGTGGAGACGAGCGTGAGGAGGATCGCCACGACGAATACCATCGCGACAGAGAAGAGAAACGTGTACTTGTTGCTTTCTTTATTCATGTCGTGTCGGGTAAGGTGAGACGACTCCGGCCCGCGCGGCGAGCTTCCCTCGCCTGAGCCTCCGGTTGACGTTGCGCTGCACGACGCACCAGTCGACGAGCGGCGCGAAGGTGTTCATCAGCAGGATGGCCAGCATCATCCCTTCCGGGTAGCCGGGATTGAGCACCCGGATGAGGATGGCCAGGATGCCGACGAGCAGGCCGTAGATCCATTTCCCGGCGGAAGTCTGCGCGGAGGTCACGGGATCGGTGGCCATGAAGACGGCCCCGAAGGCGAATCCTCCCGCGAGGAGGTGGCGCGCGACGGTGACGTGGCTGTAC
>JAIRKS010000081.1 GCA_031259905.1 Odoribacteraceae bacterium | reverse complement strand
AGGGGTAGCGGGTCATGTCGTCGTACATGCGGAGGAAGGTTTTCTGCCCGGTTTCCCGCTCGAGGAGCCGCACGACGCGATAGTCTTCCGCGGAGAGGTCGATGATCTTCTCGATGTCGGCGGGAGGCATGAAGAGGGTGGAGTCGATGTCCCACGCCTTGGAGACCTTCCCGACGATCTGGAGGTCGGTGAGACCGGGATAACGCCGCTCGATCCCCTGGTCGCCGGGGTTGGTGTAGTAGTAAACGTACTTGACGCGCATCTCCGGCTTGAAGCGGATGAATTGCGCGAAGCGTTCCATGTCTGTTTTCCTGGCGCGGGGGATGACGTAGGAGAGTCCCCTGTCGAGCGCGTTGACGTAGACGGTCATCTTTAGCCCTCCCTCGACCTGGCGGATGATCTCCTGGCTGACGGGAGTGAGGGTGCGTTGTTTTTCACGGGTGGCGTCGTGGAAGGCCATCAGGCGGGGGCGGGAGGTGACGTAGCCGAGTAGCATGGCGACGAGGAAGAGCGCTGCGTATTTCGTGAAGGATACCTGCCAGCTGGATTTCTGCCGGATGGCCTTGAGGCGCGCGACGGAGAGGGAGAGGAATAACGCGGGGACGATGATGAAGTAGAGGATGTCCTCGCTGCATAGCAGGCCGTTGATGGATTCGTCGGCGCGGCCGCTGATGGATAGCCACCAGGTGATCTCCCGGATGAAGTCGTATTCTTGCCCGAAACGTTTCACGAAACCAAGCGCGGCGAGGACGGCAAGCGTGCCGATGGCGGCGACGACCTGGTAGGAGGTGAGGCTCGACATGAAGAGACCAATGGCGGCGTACGCGCACAGCAAAAGGTAAAGGCCAAGAAGACCGGAGAGGGCAACGGGCCAGTCGAAGTCTTTCACGATGCAGGAGCTCCACGTGACAAAGACGAAGAGGACGGCGATCATGACCAGCCCGTAGAGGAGCATCGAGAGGTATTTCCCGAGGATGATCTGCGCGTTGGTCACGGGAGAGGAGTAGAGGAGTTTGATAGACCCACTGCTCCTCTCGCGGCTCATCAGCCCCATAGTCAGTAGCGGGATGTAGAGGTAGAGGTAATCCTGTATCTTGGAGAACATCCCCCGGCAGATGGATAGCGAGAGGTTGGAGAGGGACTGCTTCAACTCCTGGTTGCGGGCGATCCCGCCGACGAGGTCGGTGAAGACGGTGGCGGCCTGGAAGGTGAAGACGATCAGTATGAGCCAGGCCACGGGCGAGTAAAAGAAGGACTGTAGCTCGACGAGCGCTATTCTAAAGGTTTTTTTCATGCTTCATTGTTCATTCGTTGTTCTTTCGTTTTTTCTCGATAGCTCGGCGAAGACCGAGTCGAGGGTGTTCCTCTCCACGGTGATCTCCGAGAGATCCCAGCCACGGGCGACGCTCTCCTTGACGACGTACACGGGCGCGTCGGCAAGGTTAGCGAACTTCAAGCGGTAGCGCTTGCCGGCGAGACGCTCGACGCCGGTCATCCCCTCGAGCGAGGAGAGATCCTCGATCGCCGGGAGCGACTCGAAGGTGACGACGAGGGTGCTGGGCGGGATGTAATTGTCGAACTCGTCGACGGCCCCGGAGAAGACGACCTGCCCCTGCTCGAGCATGTAGATCCTGTCGCAGGTGGCGCGTACCTCCGTGAGGATATGCGTCGAGAGGATGACGGTTCGCTCCTCCCCGATCTCCTTGACAAGATGCCGGGCCTCGAGGATCTGGTTTGGGTCAAGGCCGTTTGTCGGCTCGTCGAGGACGACGAGCAGCGGGTCGTGGATGATCGCCTGCGCGATGCCCACCCGCTGCTGGTATCCCCCGGAGAGGTTGCGGAGAAGCCGTTTCCGACATGTCGCGATGCCACAGCTACCGATCACCTTGTCGACGGCCCGCTTGATCCCCCGCGCGGGGACGTCCCGCAGGAAGGCACAGTAACGAAGGTATTCCTCCACGGTCAGGTCGACGTGTAACGGCGGCTTCTGGGGAAGGAAGCCGATGCAACGCTTGGCGAACACCGGGTGGACGCGCGTGTCGATCCCGTTAATGAAGACGTTTCCTTCCGTCTGTTTCAGGACGCCGCAGAGGATATTCATGAGGGTCGATTTCCCCGCCCCGTTCGAGCCGAGCAGCCCGTATATGCCCGTGTCCTGGATCTCGAGATGTATATCCCGGATCGCCCACTGGATACTGTAACGATGGGAAAGGTTCTCTACTTTAACGATTGGTTGTTTCATATCTTTTATTTGGTTTTACGAATGTGGTCTCCCGGCGGTAGTGCCCCGGGGAGGAAAAGGACAAGCCCCTCCTCCCCGCGGGCGACAGGCTCACGGCTCGCGATCGTTCCCGATTGCCTGCAGGTCGATATCGAAGGTGTTTTTGAAATAACCGGTGATCGCCGCGTATTTCGCCCTGATCTTCCCGCTGGTGTCGTACTCCGGCGTCAACAGCCCCCGACGGTTGACGAAGTCGGTCGCGGAAAGGCTGCCCCGCGGCTTGACGAGGGTATCGTACGGGGTGTAGACGACCGCGTAGACGTACGCGTCCCAGTCGGCTGCCTCGGTGATGGCCGACGGGGTGATGAAACCGTTGGCCAGGCGCGCGGCGTTACCGGAACCCGGGGTGGCGTAGTCGGTGATGGAGAGGAAGGCGGGGTCTCGCTGGATCTTACCGCTGGTGGCGAGCTTGCGGAGGAAGACCTCCGAGGCTTTCGACTTGAAGTCGTTGACCTGCGCCGGGGTGATCGAGCGGATCTCCTCGCCTCCCCACTGGAAGAGGAGGTAATCGATCCCGGCGGCCGGGGCCTTGTCCGTCGCGACGCCCGTCGTCGAGAGTTCCACGAAAGAGCGCAGCAGGAAAATCTTCTTGGGTAACATCTCGAGCAGGAAGTCGTCGGGATAGTGGGAGAGGAACTTCTCCCGTATCATGTCGATCTGTTCGCCGATATAAGCCTCGTCGGCCGGGGTATCCACGTGTCCCGATTTGGCGACACCCCCCACCGAGTCGCGAACGACGGGGATGAAGGCATTGTTGGTGACGTTCCAGTAGATGTCGTGCGACTCGTACTTGTATAACATGAGCGTGTTGTACTTCTCGAAGAACTCGAGGATATAGTCGTCGTAGTCGTGATTGCCCTGCGGCAACGTCGGGTCGCCGTAGACGTTCTCCGGGCCGACGCGCAGGTTCAGTTCCTCTTCTTTATCGCAAGCGACGTAGCACGACGCGAGCAGGAGGGCGGTAACGATGATGAATCTATTTTTCATGTCTTATATTTTTAATGGTTATCTCGGCGTGTTGGAGGGGTTAGACTCGAGGCCGGGGTTCTTGCTCAAGGCAACGGCCGGGATCGGGAGGACGTAACGCTCGTCGCCCTGCACGAGGGAGTCCACGACGGGATTTTGCTCCGCGATAAACTTGAACTCGTGGATAATCTTGGGCATCCCGGAGCGCCGGAGATCGAACCAGCGATGTTCCTCGTAGGAGAGTTCCCGCCTGCGCTCGTCGAGGCAGAATTGCAGCAGCTCCTCAGCGTCCGCGATCTCCACGGGGACATAGGCGACGTTGCGCTTGTCGTAGCGGTGTCCCCTCAGGTAGTTCAGGTCCGCGAGCGCTGCCGTCCGGTACGCGCCGTCACCCGTGGCGAGGAATAGCCGCGCGTTTCCTTCCGCCCGGTTGAGGTAAGCCTCGGCGACGCGCATGCCCTTGGTAGGCCCCGTCCCTCCTTCCCGGATGATCTTCAGGTTGGACACGCGATACCTCGACGCCATCGCACCGTAGCCGATGTAGTAGAAGTGCGGGCGCAGGTCTTTCCTGTTGGTCGTGCTCACGTCATCGTACTCGTAGCACGCGAGCAAGTCCGGCGAGACGGCATACGGGGCAGGTGATGTCCGGGAATAAGCTGGAATCATCGACGCGTTAAACGCGAAGCTGTGCTCCAGCGGGGAGGAGTACCCCCAGATAAGCTCCACGTTGTTGATGTCGTAGACATTTGACGTGAAAACGTTCGTCGTCGGGAAGTTGTTGGACGAGTTGGTGAGCTTGTGGAGATCGAGCAAGAGGGGCGAGCGTTGCAGCACCTTCGTCGCGTAGGCGACGGCCTCTTCCCAGCGCTCCTCGTAGAGGTATACCCGCGAGAGGAGGTTGTAAACAAAGAGATCCGTCACGCGCCACTTGCTGGTTTCCTTCCCGAGTTCCGCGAGCAGTTCCTCCGCCTCGAGGAGATCCTTCTCGATCTGCTCGTAGACCGTGCCCACGGAAGCCCTCGTCGGGTACTCGTCCTTCACGGCCGACGCGAGGATCAGTGGGACGCCGGGCGTGGTGTTCACGTCTACCCCCGGGGCGTTGTACGGCTGCCCGTAGAGATTCACGAGCATGAAGTAGCAGTAAGCCCTCAAGGCGAGTGCCTCTCCCTTTATCTTGTCTTTCTCTTCCAGCGAGCCGACGACGCCGTCGAGATGATCCAGGACGACGTTGCACACCATAACGCGGCGATAGAATAACTCGTAAGAGTTGGAGTTGGCAATCCCCCGCTCCTGCATGGTCTCGAACATGTCGTAACGCCAGAGGAACGGGCCTTCGCCCTTCATGAGTATCACTATTTGCTGCTCGATGGAGCGTGTCGGGAAGTTGCTCGTCACGTTATCCGTGAGCAACTCGAGGTACGGGGCGAAGAACCCGGTGAAGGGGTATGCCTCGCCAATCATTAACTGCTGCAAGTCGATCACGGACCCGGGCCGCAGTTCGTTCAAGCTATATTCCTCCAGGAACTTGTTGCAACTCCACGCGGATGTTGCCAAGAGGAGGAGGGCTATCAATCGATATCTTTTCATGGTTGTCATCTGTTAGAAACTAATATTCACGTTCAACGAATAGGTATGGCTGATGGGCTGCTTGCCGGTAGCCACCTCCGGGTCCATCCCCTTGAAGTCCTTGCTGACGATGATAAAGGGATTGCTCACGGACGCGGTGAAGAGGAGGTTTTTCAGGAAGAGGCTTTTCAACGTTCCCGGCGGCACGGAGTAAGAGAGCGAGATCGCGTTGCAACGCAGGAAAGAAGCGTTAACGACCCGCGCCGTCGAGTAGTTATACATCGTGTAGAGGCTCTCGTACTCGCCCACGGGGAGCGTGACGCGCGGGTGATGGAACGAGTTCGATCCGGGGGCGCTCTCCACGTCTCCCGGTATACCGGGGATGGTGGTATACGCCTCGTCGCCGGGCTTCTGCCAGCGATTGACGAACTCCTTCGGCAGGTTATCGTAGGCGCTCGGCAGGGACTTCCTGGTGAACATGTTCGCGAGGAACTTCTTCCCGCCGATGTTCAGGTTAAAGGAAGAGGAGAGGGAGAGCGTCTTGTAACGGAACGTGGTCGAGAGACCTCCCTCGAAGTCGGGCGTCAGGTCGCCGGCGTACTCCATGTACTCCGTCACGTCGGTGATCGCCGCGGGATTCTCCTCCGGCGTGGGGACGTGAAACTCCGGGTATCCCTGCTCCCCGTTGAGGCCGGTGAAGCGGAAGGCCCAGAAGGCAGAGACGGGATACCCCTTCTTGTTCAGGTTACCGCTCCTGGCGTACTGCCACTGGGCGGAGTGGTCGATGTCGGAATCCACGCGGTTGCGGTTCTTCGACGTGTTCAAGGAGAGATTCCACACGAAGTCTCTCGTTCGCGCGATCGTCCCCCTGACTTGCAGTTCAAGGCCCTCGTTGAGGAGCGTGCCGCCGTTGACGGGCATGCTCTGTATGCCGTAAGCGAGAGGCAACTCCTCGTAAACGATCACGTCCTCCGTGTGCTTCCGGTAGGCTTCCAGCGAGAGCATGAAGCGATTCCTGAACAGTCCCACGTCCAGGCCGAGGTTATAGCTCTTCGTCTTCTCCCAGCGCAGGTCGGCGTAGGGGAGCGACTTGATGTTTAGCATCATCTCCCCCGTTTGCTCGTTGATGAGCGAGGAGGGGATCTTCAGGATCAGGTCAGGCCCGACGCCCTCGGCCACGTTCCCCTGCCAGCCGTAGGTGAAGCGCAGGTTTAACTCGCTGACGAGATCCTGGGTTTTCATTACCGGCTCGTTGTGGATGTTCCAGCGCACGCCCATCGACCATACCGGCAGGAAGCGGCTGCGCTTGTCCTGACCGAAGCGGTTGGAAGCGTCCCAGCGCACGCTGCCCGACCAGACGTAGCGCTCGTCGAAGGAGTAGGTGAGGTTGCTGTACAGGGAGAAGACGTTCGACTTGGACTCGGAGAGGAGTGTCTTCATGGATTCGTAGATACTGTTGGCCTGAAGCTCACCGCTCGTGGTGGTGATCGTCGTTTGCGGGAAGGAGATACTCTTTCCCCTGTCCGGGAAGTAGCCGTAGACCGTCGACGAGACGCCCTTCGTGAGGGTGCTCCTGATCTCCTCACCCAGCATGAAGCCCACGCGGTGGCGCTCGCCGTACACCCGGTCAAAGGAGAGGGTGTTGCGCCACGTGACGGAGGTGTTGCGGCTCTCCATCGTGTTCAGCTCTCCCCCGTGCGGCAGGCGGGAGACCTTGTACTCCGGCGCTGTCGGGCCGTAGGCGTTGAACTCGTATCCCCTTTTCTGGGCGATGAAGAAGGTTCGCTCGGACGCGTACGACTCCCCGTTCGTGGTGTTGGCGGAGAGACCGAACAGGGACTGTAACCGTACTCCCCGCCACGGCGTGTATTGCACGTTCATGTTCATGCCGAAGCTACGCGTCTCGTTGGTGTTCCCGGTATTGTTCAACTCGTTGATCACGTTGTAGAGGTATCCCTCGGTGGTCGTGTAGTAGAACAGGCCGCCGCCCTCGTCGAGGCAAGGAATGGCGCGGCTGGTCCTCGTGGCGTAGGTGTAGGGATCGACGGTATAGAAACTGCTCGTGGTGCCGATGTTCGCGTTCAGCCGCGCGCTCACGGAGAGGTAATCGTTCAGGCGGGAATCCACGTTCACGGAAGCGCCGTGAGATTCCGAGTCGTTCCCCCTGGCCGTGCCGATGGTCTTGCGGGTATTGACCGAGGCGTAATAGGTCGTGTTCTCGCTACCGCCGGAGAAGCTCAAGCTGTGGTTCTGGCTCACCGGGTTGTGGTAGAGAATATCCAGCCAGTCGGTATTCATCGCCGCCAGTTGCTTCACCCCGGTATCGAACTCGGTAAAGGAGATCTCCTTGTTAATATAGCGCTTCACGAGGAGTTCGTAACCGACGTTCTCCGTCGGGCGCGCGCCGTACAACCTCCGCTCGTAGATCTCGCGGGAGACGTCGATACGCTCCGCGGAGTTCATCAGGTTCATCTTCCCGTAGGACAACTTGCTGGAGACGCTGACGCCCCCGTTATAATTCAGCGACACTCGCCCCGCCTCTCCTTTCTTCGTCGTGATCACGATCACGCCGTTGGCGGCCTTGATGCCGTACATCACGGTGGCGGCGGCGTCCTTCAGGATCGTGATGTCCTCGATATCGTTCGGGTTCAACCACGCGATGGCACTCCCGACGAAGTCACGGATCATGTCGAAGTTATCCGGGTCGAACGTGTCAAGTTCCTGCGCCTTGAACGGGAGCGGATCTTCCTGGATGATCCCGTCGACGACCCACACCGGCTCCTGGTTGCCCAGCAGCGTCGAGGTACCCCGCACGCGCACCTTCTGCCGCGTGCCCACCAGCCCGTCGGTGTTCATCACCAGCATACCGGGCAGGACGCCCTGTAACATCTGCTCGATGGAGTTCGTGCCGTCGTAAAACAGCTCCTCCCGCTTCACGGTGTTCGACGAGCCGACCATCTCCGAGGCGCGGATGCTCTGGTAGCCCGTGACGATCACCTCCTGGATGTCCTTCACGTCCTCCACCATCACCACGTTATACTCCGCCCTGTCCGGCGCGATCGTCACCTCCTGCCGCTGCATCCCCATGTACGAGAAGATCAGCACCGCCGGGGAGGGAGACCCGCCGGGGAGAGTAATCGCGTAGCGCCCCTCCTTGTCGGAGATCACCCCGACGGAAGAACCCTTCACCTGCACCGTGACGCCGGGAAACACCACGCCGCGCCCGTCCTTCACCGTCCCGGTAATCCGCCGCCCGATCAGCCGTTGCTGGAGCAGCGCCCCCGGGTCGTGTCGGATGATGATGTAATCATCCAGCAGCGTGTAACTGTACGGCTGTCCCGTCAGCACCCTCTGCATGATCTCCCCGATCGTGGCCTCCCGCACGTCCAGGCTCAACCGGCGCGCCACGTTAAACTCGTTGTTGTAAAAGAAGCGGAAATTACTCCCGCGCGTGATCTCGTCGAAAATCTCCTTGATCGTCATGTCACTCCCGCGGATACTGAACCTCTCCTCCTGGAGCGCGGGATCTTCCCGGTTAGTGTTCGCGACCTCCCGCGCCACCGGGAGCGCCGCGGAGAGGGATAGCTGAAAGAGCGCGACCATGTAAACCGTCAAGCGCGTGATTCGATAAAGTTCCATTCGTTTTCCCGTCGGGAAAAAACACTTTCTTGTCTCTTTTTTCATAGATTTGCGTGTATTTAATTTGAACGTGCCGGGAAACATGTACTGCCCGGCGATAATCAACTCGAGCCGGCTGACGTCCCACCGTCAACCGGCTTTTTATCTTGGCGCGTGAAAAGTCAACACGCGATGCTCGTCCAGGGAACACTCCACCGTGTTCGTCTCGTTCAACATCCGGACAATATAACTCGCCGGCCTGTACCGCTCCATCGCCCCCGTGAAAGAGGCAGCGCGAACAGCGTCATCCGCGAAACGAACCTCCACGTCGTACCACCGGGAAATCTGGCGGGCCAGCTCCTCGACCGGGATATCGTCGAACACGAACAGACTATTCGTCCACGAGATATACCGCGTCGCGTCCACCTCCCGGAGCGTCATCCCCCCCTCCACCAGGTCATACGCGCACTGCTGGCCGGGCGACAGCCGCTCGACCGTCCCCCCGGCGCTCACCTCCACGCTACCGCTGACCAGCGTGATCACGACGTGCCGGTCGCCCGCGTAACGCGACACGTTGAACGTCGTCCCCAGCACCCGCGCGTCACACCCGTCCACCGTCACGATAAAAGGCGCTCCCGCGTCGGGCTGCACCTCGAAATAGCCCTCCCCCTCCAGGCGAACCCTCCGCTCCTTCCCCGTGAAGCGACTCGGGTAGACGAGCGTCGACTCCGAGTTCAACCACGCCCGGCTACCGTCGGGCAACTCCACCTTGTACTCCCCGCCGCGCCTCACCTCCAGCCGGTGCTCCTCCACCGGGAGATCCCCCGCGTCGCGGTAAGCCAGCGTACCCGCCGCCTCGCCGGGAAGCGGCGTCCCGCGGGCAATCAACAGGCCCGCGCCGGCCAGCTCGAGCGACGGCCCGCTCGCCCGCTTCAACACCGCCCGCGAGCTACCCGGCGCGACGTCACGCGGCTCCATCGTCCCGTCCTCCCCGCGCCACGTCCACAGCACCGCCGTCAACGCCAGCAGCGGGACGAGCACCGCCGCGTAACGACCCCACCGCCGCCACCGCGGCACGCGTCGCGTCCCGCCGCGGGCAAGCCGCTCCACGAAATCACGCGGCGGGCGCGAGCGATCCCACGCCCGCAGGCGGACGCACGCGTCGCGCAACGAGCCGTAATAGTCGTACAACTCCCGGTGAGCGGGCGACTCCTCCAGCCAGGTAGCCAGACGTCGCTCCTCCTCCCCGGAGAGCGTCTCCCCGTGCAAGCGCGCGGCGATCAACATGTAAATAGATTCGTCCATACGATTCATGTCCTTTGATTGATACCAGGTAGACACGATAACCGGGAAAAAAGGTGACAGGGGAAAGCGAAATTATTTCCTCGCGAGGACAAAAATCAGGAGCAACTCCCCGGCGGCCCCCCTCAACTCCGCCATCGCCCGTCCCATCTGCGTCTTCACCGTGTTCACGGAGATCTCCAGCAGCGACGCCACCTCGGCGTACTTCAGCTCGCTAAAGAAACACAACTTGAAGATCCGCCTCCGCCGGGCAGGCAACCGCTCGATCATCTCGTACAACAACTTGTCTTGCCGCCCGGTATCCATCTCCTCCTGCAGGAGCAGCTCGTCGGACAACTTGTCCGACAACTCCACGGTAATCTTCCGCGAGCGCGTCAAGTGATTCAACACGGCGTTCCGCGCCGAGCAGTAGAGGAAATTCCGCGCGCTGGTATGCACGCGCAAACTCTCCCGCTTGTCCCACAGGTTGCAAAACATCTCCTGCACGACATCCTCGGCCGAGGGGGTATCCCTCGTGTAACGGTTCACGTACACCACCAGCTCCGTGTAATATTCCGTGAACATCCTTTCAAACTCTTTCCGGGAGCGCGACGCGTTGCTTTCTTCCTCCATCTCTTTCATTATAGAACGGACAAGATGATCCTTTTTTGTTTGTTCGTGACAAATGTATCGCTTTTCCACGACTAATACCAAGCGGCGCGAAAAGAACACGAGCCGGCAGGGCAACCCACAAGACGGCAACAGCATAATCGTCCGCCAATCATCCAATATTGGCGACCAATCATCCATGATTGGCCGCCAATCATGCAACATTGGCCGCCAATCATCCAACATTGGCCGCCAATCATCCAACATTGGCCGCCAATCATGCAACATTGGCCGCCAATCATCCAACATTGGCCGCCAATCATCCATGATTGGCCGCCAATCATCCAACATTGGCCGCCAATCATCCAACATTGGCCGCCAATCATCCATGATTGGCCGCCAATCATCCATGATTGGCCGCCAATCATCCATGATTGGCCGCCAATCATCCATGATTGGCGACCAATCATCTAACATTGGCCGCCAATGTTGGCCCGTCTATACCCGATTGAAAACAAACATATCATACTTTATTAGAAACCTTTAAAAACAAGAAATCATGCCAAGAATAAATTGGATAGAGAAATCCTACCAGGCGCTCAAGCACCTTGTAGACGTGTTTGTCGCGTACTTCACCCTCCCGGCCAACCTCACGCGCTTCGGGTTCAACGAGAGCACCGTGATCGGGCAATGGTTCAAGACGGAAGTCATACCGGCCATCACCGAC
>JAIRKS010000220.1 GCA_031259905.1 Odoribacteraceae bacterium | reverse complement strand
CTCGCTGGCGCTCCCTGGGGAAACCAGGCGGGAGACACCATTCGCGTCACCGTAAAGGGAAACACCGTGACGGACGTGCCCGTCACCCCTTACTTCTTCGTTCCCGCGGCCACCTACCGGAAAGAAACCGGGAACCGGATCACGGCAAACTTTACCGTCGAGCAACCCGTGCCGTCTGCTGCGCTGGAGACGGTCGCGCTATACCTACACTCCTCGATCATCGTTGACAACCAGTACAACAGCGTCCGCGTTACCGTCCCGCTTTCCGACGTCACGATCGGGCAGCCGCTCTCCGTCTCCGCCACGATCCCCGACCGGCTGCTCTCCGGCGGCTATCTTTACGCCCGTGTCGGGATAAAAGCGGCGGGAGTCGGCGAGTACATCTACACGCTACCGGAAAAGGTACAGCTATAAACGAGGGACAAGGGGGAGGACGCGACTTCCCCGTCCTGGAATCTCCCGATCGCCCCGTGCGGCGATCACTTGACAAAAAAACACGGGCGGGTGCGAAAGTGCCCGCCTGCATTTTACAGCACCCGGCACCGGGCAATCACCGATCACGTGCGAGCGTGACATCATTCGTTCCTCTATTGACATTACGTTTTCTTTTTAGGAAACTTTCGTTACCTTGGAAAATTGTTTCATGCTCTTTTACAGTACATGTTTGTATGTTTCCGGGAAACTTACCGGCGGAAATAGGAAAAGTATTTCTCCGTTACGGGTAACTGCACGGGAAAATAGATTATATTTGCTGCTGTTACTTGATCCAATAAAAGAAACAACACTATGATACAAACTGTAGTCAAACGAGACGGACGCGTGGTCGGTTTCAACGAGGAAAAAATCAAGACGGCCATCCGTAAAGCCATGTTACAGACGGAAGCGGGCGAAGATCCCGCGCTCGTCCAGCAAATCACCGACCGGGTCAGTTCCAGGGGGCAACAACAGATGACCGTGGAGGAAATCCAGGACACGATCGAGATGGAACTTATGAACAGTCCTCGCAAGGAGGTCGCCCGGAAATACATCGCGTACCGCGATCAGCGCAGCATCGCGCGGAAAGCCAAGACGCGGGAGATATTCCTTGAAATCATCGAGACCAAATCGAACGACGTCACCCGCGAGAACGCCAACATGAACGCCGATACTCCCGCCGGGATGATGATGAAGTTCGCCAGCGAGTCGACGAAGCCCTTCGTCGACGACTACCTTCTCCCGCCGGAAGTCAAGGAGGCCGTGCGCCGGAACTACCTCCACGTCCACGACAAGGACTACTACCCCACCAAGAGCCTCACCTGCGTGCAGCATCCCCTCGACAAGATTCTCCACGGGGGCTTCAACGTCGGGCACGGGGAGTCCCGGCCCGCCCGACGGATAGAGACCGCCAGCATGATCAGCTGCATCTCCCTCGAGACCGCCCAGAACGAGATGCACGGGGGGCAGGCCATCCCGGCGTTCGACTTCTATCTTGCGCCCTTCGTGAGGAAGACTTTTGTCGAGGAAATCAAGGTCATTGAAACGTTTACCGGGGAATGTTTCGACGGCTTGTACGATGTCCCCGTCGAGGACTACGTGACGCGTCCGTTGGCGGGGCTTCAAGGGAAGGAACGTGTCGTGCAGCAGGCCATCAACCGGACGGTTAACCGCGTCCACCAGGCAATGGAAGCCTTTATCCACAACATGAACACGATCCACTCCCGCGGGGGAAACCAAGTCGTGTTCAGCTCCATCAACTACGGCACGGACACCTCGGCCGAGGGACGGTGCGTCATCCGGGAGATCCTAAACAGCACCAACGAGGGGGTCGGCGGGGGCGGGACGGCCATTTTCCCCATCCAGATCTGGAAGAAAAAGCGGGGCGTCAGCTATCTCCCAGGGGACAGGAACCACGATCTCTATCGCCTGGCCTGCAAGGTGAGCGCCCGCCGCTTTTTCCCCAACTTCCTGAACCTCGACGCCACGTACAATGTCCACGAGGAGTGGCGGGAGGACGATCCCCGGAGATACCTCCACGAGGTCGCCACGATGGGATGCCGCACGCGCGTGTTCGAGAACCGCTTCGGGAAGAAAACCTCCGTCGGGCGCGGTAACCTCTCCTTCACCACGCTGAACCTCGTGCGCGTGGCCATCGAGTGCAGGTGCGTCGACGACGAGGAGCGACGCGTCGAGATCTTCTATAAAAAGCTCGACGAGATCCTCGAACTTGCCGCCCTCCAGTTGCACCACCGCTTCGAATTCCAGAAAACAGCCCTGGCCAAACAGTTCCCCCTCCTGATGTCGACGCTGTGGGAGGGATGCGAGGGGCTACGGCCCGGGGATACCGTCGAGAGCGTCATCAACCAGGGGACGCTCGGCATCGGCTTCATCGGGCTTGCCGAGGCCCTCGTCGCGTTGACCGGGAAGCACCACGGCGAGGACGAGAGGGCGCGCCAACTTGGTCTCGACATCGTCACGAGGATGCGCGACCGTGTCGCGTCGTTCTGCGACCGGTACGCGCATAATTACAGCGTGCTCGCCACCCCCGCCGAGGGGCTTGCCGGGAAGTTTACCCGGCGCGACAGGAAGGAGTTCGGGGAGATCCCCGGCGTCACCGACCGCGCGTATTACACGAACTCCAACCACGTGCCCGTTTACTACAAGTGCAGTGCCCATCACAAGGCGCGCGTCGAGGCGCCTTACCACGAGCTGACCCGCGGGGGGCATATCTTTTACGTCGAGATCGACGGCGACGCCACCCGCAACCCGGAAGCCATCATGACGATCGTTGACCTTGCCGACAAGTACAACATGGGGTACGTCTCCGTCAACCACAACCGGAATCGCTGCCTCGACTGCGGCTACGAGAACGCGGGCGATCCGTTGAGCGAGTGCCCCCGCTGCGGCAGTCAACGCGTCGATTGCCTGCAGCGCATCACCGGGTATCTCGTCGGGACCACCGATCGTTGGAACAACGCCAAGCTTGCCGAGCTGAATGACCGCGTTGTACACGAGTGATCTCTCCATTCTTGACATCGTCGAGGACACCGTCGTCGACGGGCCGGGCCTCCGCACGTCGATCTACGCGGCGGGTTGCCCGCGTCGCTGCCGGGGGTGCCACAACCCGCGCTCGTGGTTTATCGAGAACGGCACGCGACAATCCATCGATCACGTCATGGAAAGGATAAAGGACGCCGCGTTGTCCAACGTCACGTTTAGCGGCGGCGATCCCTTCTTGCAAGTGGAGGCGTTCGCGCGGCTGGCCAGGAGGGTACGGGAAGAGACCGCGAAAACCATCTGGTGTTACACCGGCTACCTCTACGAGGAGGTCATCGTTTCCCCGCGCCTTTCGCGCCTCCTCCCTTTCATCGACGTGCTCGTCGACGGGCCTTACGTGGAAGAGTTGCGCGACGAGGAGAGTCCCTTTACCGGGAGTTCCAATCAACGCGTCATCGACGTTGCCGCCAGCCGTGCCGCCGGGCGGGTGATCACGCGGACGAACGATTGACGCGCCTGTCCCGTGGAGGGGACGGGCGGCGGCGCGCGCGGGTTATGTAACAGGTAGTGGAAAGATTCCCGGGTGCCGGGGCAACGAGCGGGAGGAACGCGCGACGATGACGCGCCCGCGTGCCCCGGTATTTTTGTTGTTTATCCCGTGGGGGTATTTCCCGCCGGCGCGTCAGCCGGCGAGGGAGCGCAGGAGGGCGGTAAAGTCGAAGATGTCTTCTTCCGTGGTGTCGAAGGAGCAGACCCAGCGTACCTCGCCGGCGTCCTCGTCCCAGACGTGGAAGAAGCAGTCGCGGCGGAGCGGTTCGATGATTTCGCGGGGGATGATGGCGAAGACCTCGTTCGCTTGTACTTCTTGCGTGATGGTGACGCCGGGCACTTGCATGGCTTCCCGCGCGAGGAGGCGTGCCATGTCGTTGGCGTGGCCGGCGGCGCGTAGCCAGAGGTCGTCCTCGAGGAGGGCCAGGAATTGGGCGGCGATGAAGCGGCTCTTGGAGTGTAGCTGCGTCATTTGCTTGCGGGTGTATTCGACTTCCCTGGCGAGGGATGGATTGAAGAAGACGACGGCTTCGCCGAAGATCATGCCGTTTTTCGTGCCGCCGAATGAGAGGATGTCGACGCCGGCGTCGCGCGTGAAGGCTGCCGGGGGGAGGCCGAGGTGGGCGGCGGCGTTCGCGACGCGGGCGCCGTCGACGTGGACGAGCATCCCGTGGTCGTGGGCGAGGTCGCAGATGTCTTTGATTTCGTCGGGGGTGTAGACGGTGCCCAGCTCGGATGCCTGGGAGATCGAGATGACGCGCGGTTGCACGCGATGCGGGTCGCCGAAGCCGCGGAGGTGATTCCGGATGAAGCCCGGTTCGAGTTTCCCGTTAAAGGTGGGGACGGTAAGTACCTTGCAGCCGGTGAATTTCTCGACGGCGCCGCATTCGTCGACGTGCAGGTGGGCGGTTTCGGCGCAGATGACGGCGTGGTGCGGGCGGGTGACGGCCGATATGCCGAGGAGGTTGGCGCCGGTGCCGTTGTAGACGAGGAAGGTGGCGATGTCCGGCCCGAGGAGTTGCCGGAAGGCTTCCGCGAGGCGGCGGGAGTAGTCGTCTTCCCCGTAGGAGGGGTGGTGGCCTCGGGCGGCTGCCCGGATGGCCTCGAGTACTTCCGGCAGGGCGCCGGAGCAGTTATCGCTTGCAAATCCGCGGTTCATGTGTTTGGTGTATTGGCCGCGGGTGTTCCCGTTTCCGGGCTTTCCCGCGTGCGCGTGTTAAGGTTTCCCGCAGAGTTCGGTGAGGACGCGGCAGGTGGAGGCGGGGTGGAGGAAGGCTATTCGAAGCCCCTCGGCGCCATCGCGGGGAGTTTTGTCGATGAGGCGGCACCCGGCGGCGGCGGCCTGGTCGATGGCTTCTTGTACGTTGTCGACGGCGAAGGCGATGTGGTGCATTCCCCCGCCGTTTTTTTCCACGAACTTGCCAACGGGCCCCTCGGGGTCGGTGGACTCGAGCAGTTCGATTTTTGTTTGACCGACCTGGAAGAATGCGGTCTTTACTTTTTGTTCCTTGACTTCCTCGATGGCGTAGCAGGTAAGCCCGAGGACTTTTTCGTAGAAGGGGATTGCTTCTTCGAGGCTGGCGACGGCGATGCCGACGTGTTCGATGTGGGTTGGTTTCATGCGAATTATTTTAGGTACATGTTTTGGCTTGTCGCGGGCGTCGTTGTTTTTGTCACGCGAGGCTTTCGCGGCTGCCGGGGACGAAAGTACGGATTTATTTAACGACGCGCAAGTTGTCGGGCTGCCGGTGGCGGGGTCATGCACTCCGGGGGTGGAATTTGGGGCGTCAGGGACCGAGTTTGGGGCGTCAGAAACTGAATTTCGGGCGTCCCAAACTGAATTTGGGGCGTCCCAAATTGAATTTGGGGCGTCC
>JAIRKS010000207.1 GCA_031259905.1 Odoribacteraceae bacterium | reverse complement strand
CGCCCTCCTTGTTAGTTTATTCGCCTCCCCTTGTAATGGTTTCAGCCTCCCCTTGTCAGGGTTGGCGCCTCCCCTTGTCAGGGTTGCCGCCTCCCCTTGTCAGGGTTGCCGCCTCCCCTTGTCAGGGTTGCCGCCCTCCTTGTCAGGGTTGCCGCCTTCCCTTGTCAGGGTTGCCGCCTTCCCTTGTCAGGGTTGCCGCCTCCCCTTGTCAGGGTTGCCGCCTTCCCTTGTAAGAGTTGCCGCCTCCTTTTACAACAGTTGCCGCCCCTTTTCACGAGAAGAGCCGGCCCTTCCACGAGAAGAGCCGGCTCTTTTACAAGACCGGGAGGGCGTCGCGCTAACGCTTCGGCGACGATTTATCCGGGAACGGGGGGATCGGCGGCGGGACGACGCGGCCCGTCTTCAACTGCTCGAGGACGACCTCGATGGCCTTCTCGAGCTGCGCGTCGTGACCGTGATACTCCCGGTAGGGGTCGTTCGCGACGTCTATGTCCGGCTCGACGCCGCGCCCCTCGATGATGAACCCCGAACCGTCGGCGGCGTACGGCGCGTAAGAAGGAGTGACGATCGAGCCACCATCGACGACGCGGATGCTCCCGCTGTAACCGACGACGCCTCCCCACGTGCGGCGACCGATGATCGTGCCCAGCGCGTGGCGGCGGAAACGGTAGGGAAAGAGGTCGCCGTCGGAGGCGGAATACTCGTTCACGAGCAACACCATCGGGCCGGTGAACGTGCCGGTGGGGCTCACCGCTCCCTCCTCCTGGTTCGTGTGCATCGTGTAATAATCAGGCACGCGGGCGAGGCGCTCCATGATCATCGGCGAGACGTTGCCGCCGCCGTTGCCGCGGTCGTCGATGATGAGGGCCTTCTTGTCGAGCTGCGGGTAATAGTACCTGGCGAACTCGTTAAGGCCGGCGACGCCCATGTCCGGGACGTGGATGTATCCGACCTCGCCGCCGGTGGCCTCGTTGACGCGGCGGATATTGTCGCGCACGTAACGGAAATAGTAGAGGGACGACTCGTCGGCGAGCGGCGTGACGAGCACCTCGCGCGCGCCGTCGCCCGACGGCACGGCGCTGACGCGCGCGGCGACCGTCTTGCCCGCCTTGCCGACAAGCTCCGAGAAGAGGTTATCGACGTCGGCCAGGTCGCGGCCGTCGATGGCCGTGATGTAATCCCCCTCGCGCACCTCCACGCCGGGCATCGCCAGGGGCGAGCGGGTGGCCGGCGACCAGTTGTCACCCTCGATAACCCGCTTGACGCGGAAGTATCCCCCCGCGTGCTTCTCGAACGTGGCGCCGAGCAGCCCGGTGGGCACGCGCGGCGGGCGAGGGTAATCGCCGTTCTGCGAGTAGGCGTGCCCGACGTTCAGCTCGGCAATCATCTCGCCGATGAGGTAAGTGAGATCGACGCGATGCTGCACGTGGGGGACAAGGGCGCGGTACTTGTCGCGGACGGCCAGCCAGTCGACACCGTGCATGTTGGGGTCGTAAAAGAAATCGCGCATCTGCCGCCAGCTCTCGTCGTGTATCTGCAACCACTCGGCGGTATAATCCACCCACCGCCGCAGCCCGTCGAG
The DNA here is from genome assembly GCA_031259905.1 of Odoribacteraceae bacterium. GTDB lineage: Bacteria > Bacteroidota > Bacteroidia > Bacteroidales > Marinifilaceae > JAIRKS01. The sequence continues at coordinate 7,083 of JAIRKS010000207.1, read as the reverse complement.
GGGCACGGCCCGCGTGATGTTGACGCTCGTGACGGGCATCTCCACGACCTGGTAACTCTTCCCCGAGACAACCAGGCCGCGCGCGTAACCGTTACTGAAGAGGAGCCTCCCGCGCGTGTCGCTCTCCTGGCGCGTGTCGAGATCGTACACCATCGTGTTCTCCCCGCGGTTGTAGAACAGCTTCTTCCCGGCGAGGTGGAGGTTGGAGTAATTGTCCGCGGCGGTGACGGGAATCTCGACGAGCCGGCGGTGGATACCCGTGAAGTCGGGAGGCGACTTCTTGTTACCCTTCTTGTCCTTTTCTTTCACGGCGGGCGCGTCGTTCCGCGGCGCGAGGGGGATGTCAGCCTCCCGGTCGAGCGGCAGAATGTACACCTTGTTCATCCGCGTGTAAGCGTGATTCCACTCCGTGCGGCTGTACACGGGGTTGAACGAGCGGGCGGAAGCGAAGAGGAGATACTTCCCGTCGTCGCTGAAGTTGGGCGACGAGACGTTGTACCAGCCGTCGGAGACGACGTGATCCTCGCCCCGCTCGAGATCGCGGACGACGATATCGTTCACCGTTTTCCCCGGGCGGGTGTACACGATGAACTTGCCGTCGGGCGACCAGTTGAAGGAGTTGAGCGGCCCGATGCCCGACCGGGCAATGACCTCGTTCCGTCCCGACGCGACGTCGAGAACGTTAAGCGTGTTGCGCTTCTCGCTCCAGGCGATCTTCCGGGAGTCGGGCGACCACTTGTAGGTAAAGATGTACCCGGCGAAGTCCCGCAGGAGCGCCCGCTCGTGCCCCGAGGCGACCTCCCGGACGTGAATGTTGAACTCCCCGTCCCTGTCGGAGATGCACGTGATGTACTTCCCGTCGGGCGACCAGGCGGGCTCCTTGTCGTTAGCGCCGGAAGAGTTCGTCAGGTTATAGGATACCCCCTCGCGCGCCGGCAGCGAGAAGATGTCCCCCCGCGCGGCAACGAGCACGCGCGAACCGTCGGGCGAAACGGCCACCCCGGAAATCTCGTCCCTCACGTCCCGCCACCCGGCGCGCGCGGGAGAATCGTTCGCGATCACGAGCGGTATCCTGTTGACAACACGCCCGGCGAGGTCGTAGTGGTAGAGATCCCCGCCGCGCTCGAAGACGACGCGCGCGTCACCGATAGCCGGAAACTTGATGTCGTGATCGGTATAGCTCGTGACCGGGCGATCTTCCCCCGTCGCGACGGTATAGACGCGGAGGTTCATGACGCCGCTCTCGTCCGAGAGGTAATAGATCTCCTCGCCCGTCGGCCCCCACATGGGGATGATCTCCTGGTTCTCCCCCTTGGTGATTTTCCCGGAGATACCCGTCTCGAGGTCAACCACGCGGATATCATCTGCCATGCCGCCCGCGTAGCGTTTCCAGGTGCGGAACTCCCGGAAGATGTAGTTATAGGCTAACCGCTTGCCGTCGGGAGAAAAAGAGGCGAACCCGCCGTTCTTCAACGGTACCTCGACGGGAAGCCCTCCCGTGACGGGCACGGTGAAGAGTTGCCCCGTGAAGGCATTAAAAGAGTAGCAGCGGGAACGGAAGAGCACCTGCTTGCTGTCCGGTGTCCAACCGATGACGATGTTATTCGGCCCCATCCTGTCCCCCGGGTCATCCCTGGAGAGCGTGGCGGTGTAGGTGAGGCGACGAGGCTCGCCGCCGTCGGCCGGCATGATGTACACTTCCGTGTTGCCATCGTATTGCCCGGTGAAGGCAACGTGCTTGCCGTCCGGGGAGATCCTGGGGAACATCTCGTAACCCGCGTGCGAGGTGAGCCGACGGGCTATCCCGCCGGATACCGGCACCGAGTAAATGTCCCCGCCGTGAGAGAAAACAACCCGGTCGCCTACCGAGTGAGGGAATCGCGCCACGCGTGCCTCCCGTGCCGGGAGGAGCAGGTGACAGAAACAAATCGTGATCGTGATAATAAGGTATCTCATGTTGCATATATTAATAAGGTGTTCGATTCATGTTCATATCCCTCTCCAGGAGTCCCCGGATAACCGCGGGGAAGTGCGCGTGCTCCAGCGCGTGAACCTTGGCCGCCAGGCTACCGGGCGTCTCCCCTGGTGACACGTCGCACGAGGCCTGGAAGATAATCGCTCCCTCGTCGTAACGCTCGTTCACGTGATGTATCGTGATCCCGCTCTTCCTGTCTCCCGCCCGGATAACCGCCTCGTGCACCCGCTCGCCGTACATTCCCTTGCCCCCGTGCGAGGGCAACAGCGCCGGGTGAATGTTAATCACGCGACCAGGATACTCCTCCAGGATCATCTCCGGCACCCGCCACAGGAAACCGGCAAGCACGATCAGGTCGACCCCTAATTCGCGTAATCTTGCCGGGATACCGCCCGCGGACGTCCATTCGTCCCTGCCGAAAACAATCCCCGGCACTCCCAGGCGACTCGCCCGCTCCAGCACGAACGCCCCGGGACGGTTGCAGAAAAGAGCAACCACGCGAATCTGCCCGTCCCCCTCGAAGTACCTTATAATGTTTTCAGCGTTAGAGCCTGAACCGGAAGCGAAAATAACAATCTTTTTCATAGTAACGATTAAATCCCAACGCCCTAAAGGTATAAAACATTATTCGCGTGAAAAATTTTCTATGAAAAATAAAATCCCTAACTTTGCCGCCGAACCCCCGGGGGGTACAACACACCCGGGGAAAACGCAGAGAAAAACAAAAAACGTCTAATTCTAAAATTGAAAATTATGTCTGACATTACAAGCAGAGTGCAAGCAATCATCGTTGATAAACTGGGCGTCGACGAATCAGAGGTGAAACTTGAAGCAACCTTCACGAACGACCTGGGCGCCGACTCCTTGGACACGGTGGAATTGATCATGGAACTAGAAAAGGAATTTAATATCACTATCCCGGACGACCAGGCCGAAAAGATCGTGACCGTGGGCGATGCCATCGCTTACGTTGAAGCCAACACACACTAATCTTAATATCGAATTCATGAATCTCAAACGAGTAGTAATTACCGGTCTCGGGACCATCAACCCCCTCGGCAAAAACGTGCCGGAGTGTTGGGAAAACCTCCTGAAAGGCGTCAGTGGCGCCGGGGCAATTACTCGTTTTGATGCATCCAAGTTTCGTACACGGTTCGCTTGTGAAATAAAAAATTACGAGCCAACAGAATATTTCGATAAAAAAGAGGCCCGTAAACTGGACCTGTACACCCAATTCGGGTTGATCGCCGCGAAAGAGGCAATCAAGGATTCAGGAATCGACCTGGAACAAGAGAACAAGAAAAGAATCGGCGTGATCTGGGGCGCCGGCATAGGAGGTCTGGAAACATTCTTCGAGGAATGTAAGACATTCGTCCTGGGCGACGGGACCCCCAGATTCAACCCCTTCTTTATACCGAAAATGATCGCCAACATGGGAGGCGCGCTGATCTCCATCGAGTACGGCCTGAAAGGGCCAAGCTACACGACGGTCTCCGCGTGCGCCTCGTCAGCCAACGCGTTGGTGGATGCATTAAACATTATCCGCTTGGGAAAAGCAGACGTGATCATCGCCGGGGGATCGGAAGCCGCCATCACTCACGCGGGCGTGGGAGGGTTTAATTCCATGAAAGCACTCTCCACGCGCAACGATGACCCGGGAAGCGCCTCGCGCCCGTTCGACACGGACAGGGACGGGTTCGTGATCGGGGAAGGAGGCGCCTGCCTGATCGTGGAAGAACGCGAACACGCGATGAAACGAGGAGCAACTATCTATGCCGAACTCGCGGGAGAGGGAATCAACGGGGACGCTTACCACATGACGGCTCCCGACCCGGAAGGCGAAGGCGCTGCCGACGTGATGAGGCTGGCCCTCGAAGACGCCGGGCTACCCCTCGAAAAGGTGGATTACATCAACGTCCACGGTACCTCCACCGGGCTGGGCGACATCGCCGAAAGTAAAGCCATATTGAAGGCATTCGGCGAACACGCGTACAAACTAAACATCAGTTCTTCCAAATCAATGACCGGACACCTGTTAGGCGCTGCCGGGGCTATGGAAGCCATCGTTTGCGTCCTGGCCGTGAAGAACGATATCGTGCCGCCGACCATAAACTTTCATACCCTCGACCCGGAACTTGACCCGGGGTTGAACTTCACGTTCAACAAGGCCCAGGCGAGAAAAATTGATGTCGCCATCAGCAACACGTTCGGTTTCGGCGGCCATAACGCTTGTATCGTGTTCAAAAAATGAACTCTAAAACCGGGAGTGGTGTTTAATAAACTTATTCAATCCATAGAATTTTACCTTCACAGGAAGGAAAAGTTTTATGGATTGTCTTTTTCAGATCTCGGGTTTATCCCGCGCAACAAGGGGTTATACGGTATGGCCCTGCTACACAAGTCCGCGTCGAAGTACACGAGAAGCGGCACCGTCTTGAACTACGAGCGACTGGAGTTCCTGGGAGATGCCATCCTTGGCGCGATCGTCGCCGAAATCCTCTACAAGTTTTTCCCGAAACAGGACGAGGGAGAATTAACGCGGCTACGCTCCAAAATCGTTAGCCGGGAATCCCTGAATGACATTGCCATCCGGATGGGATTCGATAAAGAGGTGATCGCCAAGTCGGACATCTCCAAGAACAAACACATCTACGGGGACGTCTTCGAGGCATTCACCGGGGCCATCTACCTGGACCAGGGGTACACGATGACGAAACGCTTCGTGGAAACCTACATCTTCCCCCGGTACGTTAACCTGCAAGAACTGGTGTACGTCGACAAGAACTACAAGAGTCGTCTCATCGAGTGGGGACAGAAAAACAAGGTGGAATTGAGCATCAATACCGTGGAGACCCATTCCAGTCGCCGGTCGAAATTCATCAGCACGATCTCGATTGACGAGAAAGTCATGGGAAAAGGTACCGGCTCCTCCAAGAAAGAAGCCGAACAGCACTCCGCCGAAATCGCTATCCGCAGGATACAAGAAAAAGGAAAAGGTCGCGTGGAAATATAAGCCATGAGTACAACCAAATCCACGAGAAAAATCATCATCATCGGCGCTACCTCGGGCATCGGGCGAGAGTTAGCGTTGCTCTACCTGTCACGCGGCCACGCGGTCGGAATCACGGGACGACGCGCGGAACGGCTACGCGAGATCAAGGAGCGTTTCCCCGGGCAAACGTGGTGCAAAACGATGGACGTCCAGTCAGGAGAGTGCTCCGCGCTCCTCGACGAGTTAATCCGCGAGATGCAGGGAGTAGACCTGATCATCTACAACGCGGGGGTAGGTGTACAGACGGCCACGCTGGTGCCTGCCGTCGAGATGGACATCCTCTTCACGAACGTCGTGGGGTTCACGCGGCTTGTCGTTCACGCTTACAATTATTTCAAGGAGAACGCCCTCCCCGGGCGAATCGCGGTCATCAGTTCCATCGCGGGAATAAAAGCCCTGGGACAAGCCCCTGCTTACAGCGCGACGAAGCGTTACATGACGCACTACGTCTCTTGCCTGGCCCAGAAAGCCCGTCGCGAACGCGTTCCCGTCACCTTCACCACCATTCTCCCCGGATTCATCCGCACGGACATGTTACGTCACGACTATCCCCTTTCGATATCTCTTCCCACGGGAGCGCGCCTTATCTTCAAGGCCATCGAGAGGAAAAAACGGAGCGTGATCCTTCCTGGCCGCTGGCGGCCCATCATGTTCCTGGCCCGCCTGATCCCCGCTCGCTTGTGGGAAAGATTGTAATCGCGGTCGTTCCCCTTCCCTTCTCTATTCGCGTACAAGAATCCTGGCTACCTGCCGGCTTCTTCGAGAAACACGCGTTTTACACGCGTGGTAAAATCACGGTGTCTCGTTCAACCCGCGGGAGCGGGTATCCCGGTAAGCCCCGCCCGACGTTGCCCAACACCCGCTCGACGTTGCCCAACCCTCGCCCGACGTTGCCCAACCCTCGCTCGACGTTACCCAACCCTCGCCCGATACTGCCAAAAGGTCGTGAAATGATGGTAGACTTGCGTCGCAAGATGGTAGACTTGCGTCGCAAGATGGTAAACTTGCGTCGCAAGATGGTAAACTTGCGTCGCAAGATGGTTGACTTGCGTCGCAAGATGGTAAACTTGCGTCGCAAGATGGTTGACTTTCGGGGAGCATCGGGCAACTTTCGGCGAGCACCGGGTAACTTTCGGGGAGCACCGGGAAACTTTCGCGAGGCATCGGGAAACTTTTGACGAGCACCGGGTAATGGACGGGGCGGGTGGGGGAAAGGGGTGTACCGTCCGGGCGACCGTGAGGCGGCAACGGGCGGGGCGAGCGAGGCGCAGTACCTCCCGGGGCTTTGTTATTACTACGGGAAGGGCGTGGAGGAGGATAACGAGAAGGCCGCCTGCTGGTGGACCGAGGCGGCGACACGGGGGGATGTCGCCGCGCAACTGCAACTGCAACTGGGGCTCCGCTATTATAACGGCGAGGGCGTCGCGAGGGACATGAACGAGGCCGTCACGTGGCTGGAAAAAGCGATCGGTAGCGGGAACTTGAACAAGGTAGCCAGGTCACTGGCCGAAGAAAAAATCAAGGCCGCGAAGAGCTACCGGGACGAACAAGGGAAGGGGGAGTGACGTCGTCCTCCTTGACACGCGTGCTTGCCGGTCGCGAAAAAAGCAGTATATTTGCCCGTCGTGACACTGTTGCCACGATGAATATCGCGAGAATGAAACGATTTGGTTTGTTGTTCCTTTTATTGTTCTTCGTTCTGTCACTCGATGCACGGGAGGAGACGCGTATCGTGTTGAGCGCGGGATGGAAGTTTCGCCACGATCGCGTCGGGGCGTGGCGTGCGGCGACTGTTCCCGGTACCATCCACACGGACTTGATGTCTCACGGGTTAATACCCGACCCGTTTTACCGCGATAACGAGCGGCTCGTGCAGTGGGTAGACAAGGTAAACTGGGAATACAGCCTCACCTTCGTGCCGGGGGACTCGCTCCTCGCGCGCGACCACCAGGAATTAACCTTCGCGGGGATCGACACGTACGCCACGATTTTCTTGAATGACGAACGGCTCGGGGAGACGTGCAACATGTTTCGCTCGTGGACGTTTGACGTGAAG
>JAIRKS010000189.1 GCA_031259905.1 Odoribacteraceae bacterium | reverse complement strand
GGGTAACGCGGGGGAATCGCTGGTTTCTCGTTCGCGCTCGATGAGGTCGCGAAAGAGTTGTTTGGCGTATAGAATGGCCTCGCGCGAGGCGTCTGCCTTGGAGTGGATGCCGCTCTTGACCCGCTCCGCGTGGCTGAAGGGGGAGTCGGGGCCGCCGGTGAGGAGGTAGAGGGTGAAGTTGAAATGGCGGTCGCGACTCTTGCTGGAGAGTCCAAACCAGAAGTCCATGCAGCGGTCGCCGACGTAGACGCGACGCTTGAATTTATACATTCGTTTTTTCTTTTTTGATGGATACGACAGCAGCAATGGCGAGCATCGCCGCGATGTTGACGTAGACGGGTAGCTCGCGCGGGCCTGTCTCGTGAAGGGTGAGCGCGCTGGAGATAGCAACGAGGAGGGCGGCCAGCACGAGCAGTAGGCGGCGCGCCCGTTGTCTCTTAGTGTTCATGGCGCGTGATGATTTCGAGGTGATTCTTGACGGGGTTGGCGTAGATGTCGAGGTATATCCTGTTGAGCGCGGAGCGGTTTCCGTCGAGCGCTTCCGTCTTTCTCGTCATGGCCTCGACGAAGCGTTTTTTCTCGTCGTCGGTGTAAGCGGCGGCGAAGCGGGTGCTGCCGTGGACGAGGTCGTGGGCGATGTAGTTGTTGGGCCACGGCTTGTAGCCGCGATGGATGGCGGCGTCGATGCAGGCGGCAAGCGCGGCGACGCGATCGCCGTTGTTCGGGTAGCGACTGATGGCGTCCAGCTCCTTGTCTATTGGCTGTCCGATGGCGAAGTGTACCCTTCCCTTCTGCTCCGCCAGGCCCCTGTACATGCTGGTCATGTCGTCCTCCGGGGTCTTGACGTACTCGCCGGTGTCCCTGCGGTATAGCTCGGAGGTTTTCATGTCGTCGCACGGCTCCCACTCGTAGGAGATGGCGAGGGGGACGAGGTGTAAGGTCCTGAAGTTCTCCGCGAAGTCTTTCGGGCCACTCATCTTGAACATCTTTAGAAGGGCGTGCTGCGTGCGGTCGTCGCCGTTCTTGGCGCGTCCCTCTCGCTGCGCGATCCATACCGAGTAGTCGTTCTCCTCGATTAACTCGCGGATGTATCTCGACCTGATCCCGGCGCTGGTTACCATCTCCTTGACGGGGAGGTTGCGCTCGATGATGAAGCAGGAATTGAGGCGCACCATGTCCGTAACCCAGTCGTTAATCAGGAGGTTGCTTCCGATGGCGGCCTGGCAGTAGGGGTAGCCGTTCTCGATGAGTAGCGTGTTGAGGATGGCCGAGTCGAGGATGATGTCGCGGTGGTTCGAGACGAAGAGGTATGCCTTGTCTTTCTCCAGGTGTTCCATGCCGGAGAGGGTGACGCCGCCGGTCGTGGCCCGGATCAACTCCTTGATGACCGGCAGGAAGAAACGACGCTGGAATTCTTCCGGCGTCGCGACTTCCCGCAGCATCCCGGCGAGTAGCTCCTCGCTCCAGCCTAACATGCGCGAGAAGAGGGAGAGGAATTCCCGCGAGGCGGCAAGCCTCCCGGCCGCCGCCGGGATCTCGTCCCCCGTGAAGGGACGGATGTGATTGTAGCCGGTGTTTTGCATCGCGTGCATCTCGCGTCACCTGATTCTTCCCGGGTACGCGTCGAGCGCCCGACCGAGGATTTCTATCGCCCGCTTTAGCCTGGAGATTTCCAGGACGTAGGCCACGCGTACCTCGTCTTTCCCGCGTCCCGGCGTGGAGTAGAAGCCGCTGGCAGGGGCGACCATCACGGTCTCCCCGCCGTCGTCGAATTCCTCGAGCAGCCAGCGGGCGAAGTCGTCCGCGTCTTTTACCGGTAGCTTGACCACGGTGTAGAACGCGCCGCGCGGCATCGGGCACACGACGCCGGGGATCCGGTTTAACGCGCCGACCATGTAGTCGCGACGAGCGACGTATTCATGGTGTACCGCCGCGAAGTATTCCGGCGGCGTGTCTAACGAAGCCTCGGCGACCAGCTGGCCAAGCGCCGGGGGACTTAAACGCGCCATGCAGAAGCGCGTGACGGCGCTCAGGACTTCTTTGTTTCTCGATATTAACATGCCAACGCGCGCGCCGCACTCGCTGTAACGCTTCGACACGGAGTCTACCATGATCACGTTTTCCTCGATGCCCTCGAGGCGCGTGGCCGAGAAGTGCTTGAGGCCGTCGTAGCAGAACTCGCGGTATACCTCGTCGGTGTACAGGAAGAGGTCGTGGCGCTTGACGATGTCGGCGACCTGCTCCAGCTCTTCGCGCGAGTAGAGGTAGCCTGTCGGGTTGCCCGGGTTGACGATCACGATGCCCTTGGTGCGCGGCGTGATTAAACGCTCGAATTCGCTGACGGGAGGTAACGCGAAGCCGTTCTCGATGAACGACGGGACGGTCTTGATCGTGACCCCGCAGATGGTCGCGAAGGAGGTATAGTTCGCGTAGAATGGTTCCGGGGTGATGACCTCGTCACCGGGATCAAGCGTCGCCATGAAGGCGAAGGTGATGGCCTCGGAACCACCGGTGGTGACCAGGATGTTCGTCTCGTCAATGTCTACACCAACGCCACGGTAGTACGCGGCGAGTTTCTTCCGGAAGGAGGCGTTGCCGACGGAGTTGGTGTACTCGACGACTTTCCCCGTCCACGTCTTCATGGCCTCGATGGCAATCTCCGGCGTGTGGATGTCGGGCTGGCCGATGTTGAGGTGGTACACGCGGATACCTCTCTCTTTTGCCTTGTCGGCAAGCGGAACGAGCCTCCGGATCGGGGAGGCCGGCATTATTTTTCCTTTTTCTGATATTTGTGGCATGGTGATATTTTTTAGTTGCGTGCAAATATAGGAACATTTCACGGGAAATGCGCGCGGGCGAGAGATTTAGACGGGGCAAACGCGCCTTGACGTGACAATGTC
>JAIRKS010000167.1 GCA_031259905.1 Odoribacteraceae bacterium | reverse complement strand
CGTGCGGCAAAGATAGTACAAGAATTCGAGAATCCCAAAATTCCGGGCGATAAAATGCAGTCTGCCGGCAGGGTGTTTGCCCCCGTTACGCGGCGCGGCTGGGAGCGGTTGATAGAGTTGTTGACGCGCAAGGGGACTGCAAGGAACGTGTTCATGGACGCGGAGAAGCTTCGCGAGCGTCTCGAGCGGGGGTTCATGAAGGATGCCGCCCGGCGTCACGCGGCGTGGTACCAGGAGGCGGGCAGCGAGGAAAAGATCGCGGCGTTGCGGTCGACGCCGTTCGTGGAGACGGGCGAGACGAGGGAGGATGATTATTACAACGAGGGCGACCCGGAGCGCGAGCAGCGCAGGGTGCTTATCCCTGCCTACGAGAACAGGTGGCATTACGCGGAGAGTACCGACCCGAAGGTGAAGACTTTCGACAGCCTCGACGAGGCTATGGAGGATTTGTCCCGAAAAGGCGATTATTCCGAGGCGGACGACTGGTATACCCCGAGCAAGGATACGAGGGTATACTTCCGGGAGGTGTGGATAGACCGGGACGGTAACGAGGTGGACGACACGGGCGAGGTGGTGAGTTTCGAGGACTGGCAGTCGGACAACTCGAATCATCCTCTCGCGCGCGTGCTGGGGGATGATGGCGTGGTCGACGGGCGATCGTTTGACGCGACGAGCGACACGCGTCGGGAGGTGGAGTACGGCGACAAGGCGATCCCGGACAGCGTCACCACTGCCGACGGGACGACGTATGGCGTGAGTAGGCTTGGCACGGGCAAGTACACGTGGCTCGTCGTCAGCGACGCCACGGGTGACGAGGTGGGACGTATCCGGTTGCGGGTGGCGGATCACACGTATAACCCGTCGAGGAACGAGGAGGGGGATAACTTTATCTCGGTAGAGATCGCTAATACCGGTCGCGGGCGTTACCAGCCGGGAGAGCACCGGTTGTCGTTCGGCAACGAGAACAGCATCGATGACATTCGCGACGGCATCGGGCAGCGCGTGACGGAGATCGTCGACGGGTGGTCGACGGGGGCGCGGGAGCGGGCTGACCGGTTCATGAAGGCGTGGCACGGCAGCCCGAAGGCGTTCAAGAGGTTCTCGACATCCTTCATGGGAAGCGGCGAGGGCAACCAGGCTTACGGGTGGGGGCTTTACTTCACTGACAAGAAGGGTATAGCCGCGGCTTACGCCAGGAGCAATGAGCCGGACTGGTCGGTAGATAATCGCGTCGCTAACAAGCTGGCGAGGGAGACGCTTGACAGCTTCGGCGGGGACAAGGATCAGGCTATCGCGCACCTGCGATCATTGCTGGACGAGACGTGGACTGATAAAAAGCGGGTGAGGAAGGAGATCAAGGTGTTGGAGACGGGAAAGGATCTCAAGGTGCATCGCGGCAGCCTGTACGAGGTGAAGATACACGGGGACAAAACCGTTGACGACCTGAATTTCGCGCGCTGGGACAAGCCGCTGTCGGACAAGAACAAGGGGGCCATACTCGATCGGTTGAGGGATGAGGGCGTTCCTCTTGGCGAGTTGGGCACGATGGAGTTCTGGCGGGGCGAGGGTAGTTTCTTCGAGAGTGGCGACAACATGTATTTCCACCTGTCGCGCCTGCTCGGTGGTGCCAAGGCAGCCTCGGCGTTCCTGTCTCGCGCGGGCGTGGACGGGATACAGTACCCGGCGGAGTACCTGTCGAGGGGTTCGCACGAGGACGAGTTTAACTACGTGGTGTTTGATGATGGCGCGATAGAGATGCTTTCCAGAACGCGGCTGATGTCTACTCCGGACGGCATGGAGGTGTACGGCCTCGTCACGCCGGAGAGGGATGTTTACCTCGACCCGGATCGGATGAACGCGAACACGCCTATTCACGAGTTCGGGCACTTGCTCTGGTCGTTGATGCCAGAGGAGACGCGGGCGAGGATCACGGGGTTGTTGAAGCGGACGCCGGGGTGGAAGGCGTTGTCGAGCGAGCCCGCGTATGCCGGGTTGGAGAGCGACGATGAGATAGCGGACGAGTTGTTTAACACGTTGCTTGGTAATTACGGGGAGTTTACCCCGCGCGTGAGGGCGATCGTTGGCGAGGATGTCACGTTGTTCGCGAGGATACAGCACGCGATTAACGAGTTTTTGGATTGGGTGAAGGCGACGTTGTTTAATGACACGGAGGCGCGGCTGAACGTGTTCGCTAAAAAGACGCTGGGAGAGTTGCTGGACGGGAAACGGGTAGATGCTTCCGGGAGGCAGGAGGCGGGACGGGCGAGAGGTCAAACTGTCGCGGGACAACCCGCCGGGACGGATGCCGCGAGCGAGGCTCGCCGCGTGGCGGAAAACGCGATCATGCCCCGCGACGCGAAGAGCGTCTCCGAGGCGCAGGAGCTGATTCGTCCGTTGATCGGTAAGCCGATAACGAACGGGAAATTGGGCATCACGGCGACGATCTCCGGGAACTCGCTCGGTAAGCTGGGAAGCCAGAGCGCGACGGAGAAGTCCGTGTCGCCGGCGTTGCACGCGAAGGCGGTGGCGAATATCGACGTGCTGTTCGAGAGGGCGGAGTTTGACGTGACGCACCCGGACACGAAGTCCAGGCCGGAAATAGAGAAAACTCACAGGCTGGGCAGCCTGATGCTTGACGATGAGACGGGCAGGTACGTCCCGGTGATGATCACGATGCTCGAATATAACGACGGGAACGGGAACAAGGTTTATACTGTCGAGGCGATTGACATTGAAGCAAAAGAAAAACCCGCGGGGCTAATGACTGACGAGAGCGAATCTCCTCAAGTCCCGATCGCGGGTTTAACGAATCACGATAGCGCGGAAGGCGCGGAACGTGACTTCACCGCGAAGATGCAACAATTACTCGACATGGCCAATAGCGCGGGAGGAAATTCTACCGGGGACAC
>JAIRKS010000087.1 GCA_031259905.1 Odoribacteraceae bacterium | reverse complement strand
CAGTAAAGAGAGTTTATTATCGTTTGTGCACCATTTAGAGTGCCTCCATGTTTTATGTTTCACCGGGGAGCGGTACCGCGACGGGAAGCTCCCCGGCTTTTTCATCCCCCCACCTAACTAGGCAGGGGGAAAGTGTTTCCCCCCTGCCTGGTCAGGGGAGGGGGGGTGCGTCACGCCCTGCCGGCGCTGCCGAGCACGTTAGTGGTCTTGTGCTTGTAGAGTTCCTTGAGGGCCGCGCGTGCCGGGCCGAGGTACTTGCGCGGGTCGAACTCGGCGGGTTTCAGGGCGAGCACCTCCCGCACGGCGGCGGTCATGGCGAGACGCCCGTCGGAGTCGATATTGATCTTGCAGACGGCGGAGGTAGCGGCGCGTCGCAGCTGTTCCTCCGGGATGCCGACGGCGTCGACGAGCTTCCCGCCGTGGCTGTTGATCGAGGCGACCTTGTCGGGCGGCACGGAGGACGCGCCGTGGAGGACGATCGGGAACCCGGGGAGGCGGCGCTCGATCTCCTCGAGAATGTCGAAGCGGAGCGGCGGCGGGACGAGCACGCCACGTTCGTCGCGGGTGCATTGCTCGGGGCGGAACTTGTTCGCGCCGTGCGACGTGCCGATGGAGATGGCGAGGGAGTCGACGCCGGTGCGGCGGACGAAGTCCTCGACCTGGTCGGGGCTGGTGTAGACGCTCCGCGCGGCGACGACGTCGTCCTCGATGCCGGCGAGCACGCCCAGCTCGCCCTCGACGGTGACGTCGTGACGACGAGCGTAATCGACGACGGCACGCGTCAACGCGACGTTGTCCTCGTAGGAGTGGTGCGAGCCGTCGATCATGACCGAGGAGAAGCCCGTCTCGACGCACGAGACGCACAGCTCGAGCGTGTCGCCGTGATCCAGGTGCAGGCAGACGGGGATCGCCGCGCCCAGCTCGGCGGCGTACGCGACGGCGCCCTGCGCCATGTAACGCAGGAGCGTCTGGTTGGCGTACGCGCGCGCGCCGCTGGATACCTGGAGGATGACGGGCGAACGCGTCTCGACGCACGCCTGGATGATGGCTTGCATCTGCTCCATGTTGTTGAAGTTGAAGGCGGGGATAGCGTACTTGCCTTCCATTGCTTTTTGAAACATTTCCCTGGTGTTGACCAGTCCTAATTCTTTGTAGTTAACCATGAGTAATAGATTTAAGGGATACTTGTATTCTTCACGGTTCAAAGGTAACGATTCGCGCGGGATTTCCCGGCGCGGGCGGGATTATTTTCGTCCTGCTGCCGGTCAATCGCGGAAGATCGCGGCGGCGTCGGCGGCCATCCTTGCCTGGTCGTGACCGACGCCGGGAAGCTCGCGTTTTTGCCACGCGAGGGGGAAGGCGGCGTCGCGGGCGATCGCGGCGCAGGCGTCGTGGAAGTAGAGGCCGCGGGCGTAACGGTGGGGGCCTTGTAGCATCGCGCCGGCGGAGGTGTTCAGGGAAGCGTCCTGGCGGGTGTCGCCCGTGCCGAGGTGGATGGTGAGCGGGACGGAGAAGGCGGCGCGGATGTCGTCCGGCGTCGCGCCCGTCCCTTTCAGGCCGTGGGGGAAGTCGACGGAGAGGTCGGGGACGGTGTACCAGCCGGCGTTGGCCGCGACCGCCCGGCGTACCGCCGCGCCGGGGGTGAAGAGCAGGTAACGGTGGACGAATTGCGCGCCGGCCGAGTGCCCGAACATGTCGTGGCGATCGACGCGGCTGCCGGTGAGGTTTTTTAGCAGCTCGAACGCGCTCCCGACGACGGCGAACGAGCGCGCGGCGGGGGCGACGGGGCGTCCCGCGGCGTCGATGACCCCGCCCGTGATGTACTCGTTCGTCGTGAACGAGGAGGCGGGGAACTCGAAGGCGATCACCGCGCGCCCGTCCGCCGTGGCGTTGTCGATCCACGCGTCAAGGTAATTGCCGGCGTCGCGGTCGATGCCGGGGAAGACGAAAAGGAGCGGCATCGCGGCGCGCCCCGCGTCGGGGATGAAGTAGTGGAGGATGACGGGCTTGTCGCCGGGAGCGGTGCAGGTGACCGTCCCGCGGCCGGGGGGAAGGAGAGCGGGAGATTCTCCCCCCTCGCAGGCGACGAGCAGCAGCGCGACGAGCAGGCGGCGCATTTAGAAGAGGATTTGCACGAGGAGGCCAGCGCGCGTGTTGTCGGCGGGTGACTCGCGGGCGACCTCGCATTGCACCTTCAGGCGATGATCCGCGAGGTAACGGGCGACGGCGATCTCGTAAGCGTCGACGCGCCGGAAGACGGAGGCGGCACCGGGAAACTCCGGGACGAGCCGCGTGTAGCGCGCGTCTACCGCCCAGCCCGACGGGAGGATGTACCCGGCCTGGACGTTGAAGGCGTCGCCGAGGGCAAGGTAGTGGCTGATCTGCCCGGGTTGGAGTTTGGCGGCGCCGCCGGCGGCGGTGTAGAGGCGATCGAGCGCGGTGGCCGTGGCGGAGGCGTACTCGCCGAGGAGGGTGAAGCCGCGGTACTTGAAGAGGAGGTCAACGTGCAGGCGACGGTAGTCGGGGTATGCCGGGCGACCGTCGACGTCGTAAAGCGTGAACGCGCCGTGCCCGTCGCCCGTCGCGTGGCTCGCGCCGCGGTTGTAACTGCCGGCAACGCCGACCTTGAGCCTCGGCGAGGGCTCGCGGGAGATGTCGACGGCGGAGCGATCATTCCCTGGAGCGAAACGCCCGAGGGGCGCAACGTCGAGTCGCCCGCCGAACGCGAGGCCGCCGAGGTCGACGTCCGTGGAGGTCGTGCCGAACGCGTTCATGCCGTCGCCGGAGGTGACGGAGAGCGCCGGGGAGAAGACGACGCGGCCGGCGGGGAGATCCCCCTCGACGAAGATCCCGAACGCGCGGCCGGTGGAGGAGAACGCGCGGGAGAGCAACGAGTAGTCGGTCATGGAGAGGGCGCTCTCCGGGAGGGTCATCTCGCGATTATTCGCCGGGGATTGTCTCTGCCCGGCGTGGAGGGCGAGGAACTTCCAGGGGCGATAAGTGAGGTAGGCGTCGAGGAGCGGCGAGTTGCGCGCGAAATCCACCTGGAGGGCGAAGCCGACGCGTCCCTCCCGCGCCTCCCCGGAGAGGGACAAGAGGCCGCGACGGACGGAGAAGCGTTTCTCGTCGTCACCGCCGGCGGCGACGGAATAGACCAGAACGGGCTGGAGTAGCCCGCCGACCCGGAACGTGTAGTCGCCGTTGTCGAGGCGGATCTCGATGCCGTTCCCCGGGCGGTAGGCGATCGTGTTCTCTTGCGCTCGCGCGCTGGCGGCGAGGAGGAGAATCGTGGTGATAACAAGGGTAAATCTTTTCATCGTGTATAGTGTTTATGGTATATTTCCGGTAATCCGCCAGACGGGTAACTCCTCGCCGGCGCGCGCCGGGAGAAGCCCGTAACGCGTGAAGCTGTTCCCGGCCTCCGGCTCGAGGAGCACGGCGGCGAGGTTGCCCGCTCGCTGGCATGCGTCCACGAGGACGGTCCCCGGCGGGAGACGCAGCGGGCGGGCGACGACGGTCGTGGTGATCGTCTGTTCGACGATGCCCTCGAACGGCACGCCGGCACGCCGGCAGTCGGTGACGAGATAGGCCTCCCCGCTGCAGGTATGTTCGCGGTCGAGGACGCGCATGACGATGCCGAGCAGCCGGAGCTTCTCGACGAGGTCATCGTGTCCCGGAGCGATGGCGTAAGCCGCCGGGCGTGCCCTGACAATGACGGGACGCGCGTCGGCGGCGTCGCGGACGGGCAACTCGATGTCGAGGCGGGCGTTCTTCTCGATGTCGATGAAGGGAAGGGGACGGCGGGAGACGGGACGCGTCGTGGTGACGACGATACTGTCCCGGCTGCCGGTGGCGATGGCGTCGCGCAGCGCGTCGGCGTGCCGGTACGCATCGCGGAGGACGGCGAGAAGGACGGTGTACGACGCGAGGACGCGGCGCTTGAAAGAGATCCTCCCGAACCCTGCCCCGCGTATCTCCGCGAGGATCGAGAGGGCGCCGCGCAAGGCGAAAGAGGTGGACGAGGAACGCGGGCTATCGCCGCCGAGGTTGATGATGATGTCGCCGGCCTCGCGGCGGGAGGTGAAGTAGGCGTGGGAGGTC
>JAIRKS010000185.1 GCA_031259905.1 Odoribacteraceae bacterium | reverse complement strand
GACACCTGCAAGCCCTTCACACGTAAAAATCCTTAAAGCGTCAACCTGCTCCATGTTAGCTGTTTTATGATATTGATCGTTCATTTGTCTGCTTCTTTTGGTACATTATGTTTCGTGGTTTAAAGTGTACGGGGCGAATGTAGCGCGTTTTTCCTTACCATGAAACAAATCCCCCGCGTTTCCTGATTATTTTTTTTCGCGTCCTCCCTTTAGCCTCTCGTGCGGCGCTGCCCGCGCGCGGGATTCTTCTATCGCTGCTCCTGTTCTTCGGGCACGGGGAAGATGTCCAGGTAGATCGGCAGGTGATCGCTGCACCCTCCCATGTAGACGGGGCCGCGGTAGGTGGGGAGGGGTCTCTTGCCGTAGCGCGGCTTGTCCTCTTCCAGCAGGAAATCGTCCATGAAGAGTCCCGCGCGCGGCGCCGCTTGCCACGCGTGCCCGCCGTTGAGCAAGGCGCCGGAGACGATGACGTGATCGATCGTCTGCCATTGCCCGCGGAAACGGTAACTCCCGCGCGTTGCCCCTCGCGGGCGATCCGTGGTGTAGTACAGCGTTGCCGGGTCGATCGGTCGGTCGTCGGGGTACGTCACGCGCAGGTCTCGCTGCGCCCTCGTGTTCACCTTCCCGTTGAGGTCGCCCATGATGACGATGGCGGCGGACTCGTTCGCTTGTTGTATCGTGTCGATCGCGCGCCGGAGGACACCCGCGGCGCGTCGGCGTTTCCACTCGCTTCCCCGCTCCCCGTTGACCATCGAGGGGAAGTGGCAGACGAAGAGGTGGAGGGTGTCGGCGCGTTGCAGGAGTCCCTTGCAATAGAGGATGTCGCGCGTGGTGGTCGTCTCGTCCAGGTAGACCGGCAGGTGGGCCGCTTTCAGCACCTGGAAGTGTTCCTTCCGGTAGAGCAGCGCGACGTCGATCCCCCGCGGGTCGGGGGAGTCGGCGTGCAGCAGGCCGTAGTTCCCGTCGGAGAGGACGGAGCGGGTGATGAGGTCGAGCAGCACGCGGCGGTTTTCTACCTCGGCGAGGCCGACGAGCAGCGGCAGCGTGCCCTCGCCCGCGGCGACGATGGTGGTGGATAGTTGCCGGATTTTCCGCTTGTAGCGTTCTACTGTCCAGTGTTGGTTTCCCTCCGGGGTGAACTCCTCGTCGCGGGTGTCGGGATCGTCACGGGTGTCGAAGAGGTTCTCGACGTTGTAGAAAAGCAGCCGGTGGCGCTCCCGCGGTCGCGTCGCTTCCTCGTCGCGCGCCGGGAGCAGTAGCAGTAGCGGGATGACCCAGCAGGCGCTCACCCGGTGATCCACTTGACGAGGTCGTTCCCGTTCGCGAAGACCAGGAGCAGGAGTATGAAGATCATCCCGGCGACTTGCGCCCTTTCGAGGAACTTGTCGCTGGGTTTCCTGCGGGTGACCAGCTCGTAGCACAAGAAGAGTACGTGCCCGCCGTCGAGCGCCGGTATCGGTAACAGGTTCATGATGCCGAGGACGATGGAGAGCAACGCGGTCATCTCCCAGAACGATGGCCAGTGCCAGCGATCGGGGAAGATGCTGCCGATGGCGATGAATCCCCCCATAGACTTGAGGGCTTCCGGGTCTTTGAAGAGTTTAAATTGCTTGATGTAGCCGTTGATTCGCTCGACGCCCGTCTTGCAGCCGGCGGGGATGGCGGCGAGGAAGGAGTACTGGCGGGTGGAGTACTCGAGGTCGTCGTGCAGGTTCCAGTATATCCCCAGCCGCCCGTCGCTCCCGACGGGTACGTTCATCAGGAGGGTGTCCGTGTCTCGCAGGAGGGTGACGCGGAGGGTGTCGTTCGCGCGCGACCGGATGAAGGCGTTCCCCTGGTCCGCGTAGGTGAAGGTGTTGCCGTCGAGGGCGACGAGGCGGTCTCTCGGCTTCAGCCCGGCGTGCCACGCGGGGGACTCTTCCTGCACGTCGGCGATCTCCCCGGAGTAGAGGTAGCGCGGGGCGAGGAAGTTTTTCCTTTTAAATCCCTTCGAGGAGGCGGCGAGCAGCTCTTTCCTGAAGGTCGGCGGCAGGGTGATCGAGAGGTGCTTCCCGTCGCGGACGAGTTGCACGGTGTTGACCTCGTCGAGGAGGATCGTGCCGACGATGCTGCCGAAGTCCCTCGGTCTTTTGTTATCCAGCCCGATGATGATGTCGCCGTCTCTTATCCCGGCGTCGATGAAGAGGGAGTCGGCGACCACGCCGTGCTTGAGGTTTTCGGCGGGAAGGTAACGCTCTCCCCACGCGTAGAGGATCAAGATGTATAGTAGGAAGGCGAAGAGCAGGTTGACGACGACCCCGCCGATCATGATCAGCAGTCGCTGCCACGCGGGCTTGGAACGGAACTCGTATGGCTTGGGCGGCTCTTTCATTTGCGCGACGTCCATTGACTCGTCGATCATCCCGGATATTTTAACGAAGCCGCCGAGGGGTAGCCAGCCCACGCCGTATTCCGTCTCTCCCCGGCGGAACTTGAATAGCGAGAACCAGGGGTCGAAGAAGATGTAGAACTTTTCTACCCGTACCTTGAAGAGGCGGGCCATCGCGTAGTGCCCCATCTCGTGCAGCAGCACGAGGATCGAGAGGCTCAAGAGGAATTGTAGTGCTTTGATGATTATTTCCATGTTACCTTAATATAAGTAGTTGTTCTCGCGCTACCCTCCTGGCCTCCTCGTCGGTAGCCATGTAGTCCTCCAGGGAGGGGGTAGCGATATATGAAATCGTGTTCATTGTCTGCTCCACGAGGCGCGACATCCCGGTAAACGAGAGTTGCTCGCGGAGGAAAGCCTCGACGGCGATCTCGTTCGCGGCGTTGAGCACGCAGGGGCAGTTCCCGCCGCGGCGCGCGGCCTCGAGGGCCAGCTCCAGGTTGGGGAACGTGGCCGTGTCGGGCTTCTCGAAAGAGAGGGTGCGGCAGGCGGCGAAGTCGACGCGGGGAATGTCGGCGGGGAGACGCTCCGGGTAGGAGAGGGCGTACTGTATGGGCAGGCGCATGTCCGGCGTTCCCATTTGTGCCTTGACGGAGCCGTCGGCGAATTGCACCATCGAGTGGATGATGGATTGCGGGTGGACGAGCACCTCGATTTGTTCCGGCGTCACGCCGAAGAGCCAGCACGCTTCGATCGCCTCGAACCCCTTGTTCATTAACGAGGCCGAGTCGATCGTTACCTTCGCTCCCATGTCCCAGGTGGGGTGTTGCAGGGCCTGCGCGGGGGTGACGCTCTCGAGGAACGCGCGCCCCTTGCCCCTGAACGGGCCGCCCGACGCCGTGAGGATCAGCTTCTCGACCGGGTTGTCACCTTCCCCGGCGAGGCACTGGAAGATGGCCGAGTGCTCCGAGTCCACCGGCAGGATGGCCGCCCGGTGGCGCGTCGCCAGGCGACTGATAAGCTCCCCGGCGACG
This sequence comes from Odoribacteraceae bacterium, assembly GCA_031259905.1. Classification (GTDB taxonomy): domain Bacteria; phylum Bacteroidota; class Bacteroidia; order Bacteroidales; family Marinifilaceae; genus JAIRKS01. The sequence continues at coordinate 773 of JAIRKS010000185.1, read as the reverse complement.
ACGAGCGTCTCCTTGTTCGCCAGCGCGATGGTTTTCCCCGCCCGGATCGCGCGCGTCGTGGGGAGCAGGCCGCTGAACCCGACCATCGCTACCAGGACGACGTCCACCGACGCGGTTTCCGTCACCTGCGCGATGGCATCGCTCCCGGCGTACACCTTAATATATTCATCCTTTAAAAGCTCCTTTAATTCCCGGTACTTGCTCTCGTCGGCGATCGCCACCATGTTCGGTTTAAAGCGGATGGCCTGTCGCGCCAGCAGCTCCACCTGGTGACGCGCCGTCAAGACCTCCACGCGGAAACGTTCCGGGTGGGCAGCGATCACCTGTAACGCCCGCGTGCCGATAGACCCCGTCGAGCCGAGTATAGCGATATTCTTCATTGATTACTCGAACTTGATGAATTTCTCCGGGTCGATGGGTTTCCCCCCTCGCCACAACTCGAAATGGAGGTGAGGCCCGGTGGTTTCCTCTCCCGTGTTCCCGACGATGGCGATGGCCTCGCCGACGCGCACGACATCCCCCTGCTCCTTCAACAGCACGGAATTGTGCTTGTACACGGAGACGAGATCACCGGGATGTTGCACCTGTATAACGTACCCGGTCTTCATCGTCCAGTCGCTAAAGATCACCACCCCTCCCAGCACGGTCGACACGCTGGTATTCTGCCTCGCCACCAGGTCAACCCCGTAATGATTGATGGCCTCGTCGAAGTGCGCGGTAATCATCCCGCCTGCCAGCGGCGGGAAGAAACGATACAGTGCCTCGGAGGCGGC
>JAIRKS010000179.1 GCA_031259905.1 Odoribacteraceae bacterium | reverse complement strand
TTACCGTCAAGGTCGGTGACGGAGAGCGAGAGGTTGCCCGTCACGGTGTCCTCGCAGGAAAAGAGGAACACGGGCAAGATGATCGCGAGCAGGCGCGCGATACGAGAGATCCCCGCTGTTTTCACGACGCGTCCGGCGGGGTGGCAAGACGCGGCGGCTCGAACGGTACCGTGGGCAATGACCGGGTTCTCCTGTACGAGTGATGATGAATTGTTCTTCATGTAGTGTTGTTTTTAGTGATTATGATTGTTTTTATTTACCTGTCGACGGTGGGCACGCACGACGCGAGGAGGGTCGCGATGATGACCGTAAGGCTTGTTAAGAGGGATGTTATGGTTGTTCTCATGGCCCGTTCTGTTACTGGTGAGACGCGGGCCGAGGAGGCGTTATTCGATCGAGAGACCTGTGTGTGTGTGTGTGTGTGTGTGTGTGTGTGTGTGAGGTAGTCATAATTCCTGACTCCTGCAAGCCCTTCACACATAAAAATCCTTAAAGCGTCAACCTGCTTCTGGTTAGTTGTTTTATGATGGTGATCGTTCATTTGTAGTCTTCTTTTGGTACATTATGTTTCGTGGTTTGTATCTCACGGGGCGAATGTAGCGCGTTTTCCCTTACCATGAAACAATCGCCCCTCGTTTTCTGACTATATTTTTTTCGCGCGCCCGCGAATCGTCGCTCCGGGCAAGGGGCGTGCGCGGTTGTCACTCCTCGTCCTGCCTGCCGGGGGCGCGTGTTTTGAAAAATTCGTTTACCTTCGCGTGCTCGAAAAGAATATTCATTAAAATAGAGGTACGGTGATTACAGTTTCAGGATTAGAGATGCGATTCGGCAAGCGGACGCTGTTCAAGGAGGTAAACTTGACGTTCACGCCGGGGAATTGTTACGGGGTGATTGGCGCGAACGGCGCCGGCAAATCCACGTTCTTGAAGATATTAAGCGGGGAACTCGACGCGACGCACGGGACGGTGACCCTCGGCCCGGGGGAGCGGCTGTCGGTGTTGCAGCAAGACCACTTCTCGTACAACGACTGCACGGTGCTCGAGACGGTGCTGCGCGGGCACGAGCGCCTGTGGCAAGTGGCGCGCGAGAAAGAGGCGCTCTACGCTCGCCCGGACTTCTCCGACGCCGACGGGATGCGTGCCGCGGAGCTGGAAGAGCAGTTCGCCGCGATGGACGGGTGGAACGCGGAGAGCGACGCGGCCAGCCTGTTGAGCGGTCTCGGCGTCGGGGAGGCGTTGCACGGGATGCTTATGAAGGAGATCAGCGGGAAGGACCGGGTGAAGGTGCTGCTGGCGCGGGCGCTGTTCGGTAACCCGGATAACCTGCTGCTGGACGAGCCGACGAACGACCTGGACCTGGAGACGGTGATGTGGCTGGAGAACTACCTGTCGAACTACGAGAACACGGTGCTGGTCGTGTCGCACGACCGCCACTTCCTGGACGCGACGTGCACGCGCTCGGTGGATATAGACTTCGGGAAGGTGCAGCTGTTCGCCGGGAACTACAGCTTCTGGTACGAGTCGAGCCAGCTGGCCCTGCGGCAGGCGCAGGCGAAGAACAAGAAGGCCGAGGAGAAACGGAAAGAGCTGCTCGAGTTCATCGCCCGCTTCAGCGCGAACGTCGCGAAGTCGAAGCAGACGACAAGCCGGAAGAAGATGCTCGAGCGGTTGAACATCGAGGAGATCGTCCCGTCGACGCGGAAATACCCCGGCATCATCTTCACCCCGGCGCGGGAGGTCGGCGACCGCGTGCTGGACGTGCGCGGGCTGGGCCGGCGCGGGGAGGAGGGCTGGTTGTTCCGCGAGGTAGAGTTCACGGTAGAGCGCGGGGACAAGATCATCTTCCTGTCGCGCGACACGCGGGCGATGACGGCGCTGCTGGAGGTGCTCGCCGGCAACGCGTCGCCCGACGAGGGGAGCTTCTCGTGGGGGGTGACGGTGACGAGCGCGTACCTGCCGCTCGACAACACGGCGTTCTTCGAGACGGACATGTCGCTCGTCGAGTGGCTCGGGCAGTACTCGGCGGACACGAGCGAGACGTTCCTGCGCGGCTTCCTGGGGAAGATGCTCTTCTCCGGGGAGGAGGTCTACAAGCGGGTGAAGGTGCTGTCGGGTGGGGAACGGACAAGGTGCATGATCGCCCGCATGATGCTGGCGAACGCGAACGTGCTGCTGCTGGACTCGCCGGCGAATCACCTCGACCTGGAGTCTATCCAGGCGTTTAACAACACGCTGGTGGGCTTCAAGGGCATCGTGCTGATGAACTCGCACGACCACGAGTTCATCCAGACGGTCTGCAACCGGGTGATCGAGCTGACCCCGTCGGGGATCATCGACAAGCGGGTGGACTTCGACGATTATATCATGGACGAGCGCGTGAAAGAGCAGGTGAACAGGATGTGGACGGTCGGGTGACGCGCCCCCCAACGCTAAACGAACACTCCCCCGCGACAAGACCGCGGGGGAGTGTTTCGTTTAGCGCTTCACGATGGACTCCTTGTATTCCTTCCCGTCGTGCGTCAGCACGATGACGTACATACCGCTGCCGAGGGGCGAAAGGTCGAGGACGCCGGGGGTGAACGGGCTAACGGCGACGCGCGTGTCGAGCACCTTCACGCCGATGGCGTTGTAGAGGCGGACGGCCTTCGGCCCGTCGACCTCCTTCCCCATGCGAATGTAGAGGAACGCGGGGACGGGATTGGGATAAAACTCCACCACGCGGTCGGTCTCGCGGATCATGACGAGCATCTCCGCCCGCGCGCTCGCCCCCGCCCCGTCGGTAGCGGCGAGGAACACGCGGCAAAAGCCGTTGGCGACGGGATGAAGCGCCAGGAGACCGTCACGGAGCGCGAGCGTCAGCCGGTCGGCGTCGCTGCTGGCGGCGAAATACGCAAGCGAGTCGCCGTCGGGATCGAAGAAATAATCATCGAGGCGGATCGTGACGTCCTCCAGCCGCTCGAAATAGATCTCGAAGATCGCCCCTTCGCGCCGCGCGGGGGCTGAATTGTTCAGCGTCCTGCCCTCCAGCGCGACGGGCGCGGAGAGGTTACCGTACTCGTCGACGGCGAGGATCACCACGTGGAAGCGCGAACGCTCCGGGATATCCTCGATGGTATATAATAAAGTGTCGCCCGCCGCGAGATCGTTCTCTATCGCGACGCTCCCCACCCCCTCGCCGGGATTCCCCGGGTCGAGATCGTCCAGCGGCTCCTGGCTCCAGAACACCCGGTAGCCCTGCACCGGGAGGCCATGCTGGTCGGTCGTCACCACCCAGGACAACTCCGCGGAGTTCGTGCGCCACGTCACGCTCGCCTCCCGCGGCGCGTCGGGCGGCACTCCCTCGTCGGACTTCAGCGCGAGGAACGCGTCGATCAGCCCGGCGCCCGTCTTGCCGTGATACCTGGCGGCGTTATACTCGTCCACCGGCCGCGTCGCCTGCAACAGGCGCGCCCTCAACATGTCGGCGGTAAACGTCGTCGCGACGCCGCCGAACTTGCTCGCGACGAGCGCCGCGACGCCCGCCACGTGTGGCGCGGCCATCGACGAGCCGGTCTTGTACCCGTACCCGTCGGCGATACCGTTGGGGCTACCCGTGACGATCGTGCTAAAGATCGCCCCCTCGCCGTGCGCGCCGAACGCGGGGAGGGAGGAGCCGCCCGGCGCCACGAGATCCACCCACGTCCCGTAGTTCGACGACGGCGACACCGCGAGGTCAGGCATCACGTATCCCACGGCGACGCACGGCTCGTACGCCGCCGGGTAACGCGGCGTCTCCCCCCCCTCGTTGCCGGCGGCGCAGATGACCACGCCGCCCTGCACCGGACCGGCCCGCGAGCCGTCGAGGGCGACCCCCGCGTGGGCGATGAAATAGTCGATCGCCGCGCGGTAAGAGTCCGTCAGCGTGGCACTACTGAAACTGCACGAGGCGACGACCGCCCCGTTATCGGCGGCGTACACCCACGCCTCGTCGGCCTTCCGCGTGGAAAAGCTGTCGGCGTAAGGATCGCCCGTCGAGTCCGGGACGAACGTCTGGCAGGTCATCCAGCGCGCCCCGTCGCCCGTCCCGCTGCCGCCGGCGACGCCGCCGCCGCCCGTGCCGTTGTGATTCACGGCGGCGATGATCCCGGCGCAATGCGTGCCGTGATCCATCGGGATGATCTCGCCCGATCCCCACAACGTGTCGGGCGCGTTGAAATAGTCGAAACGCCAGCCGTGCACGTCGTCGATGTAGCCGTTATCGTCGTCGTCGACGCCCGGCAGGCCGTCGCGCTCGGCCACGTTCACCCACGCGGTGGCGGCGAGGTCGGGGTGACGCGCGTCGACGCCCCCGTCGATCACCGCCACGATGACGCCGGGAGCGCCGCGCGAAAGCCGCCACGCCGGGAAGAGGTTGATGTCCGCGCCGGCCACGTGACCGGGCAAGAGGCCGTCGTTGCGATAATGATGCTGCCGCGGGAGGTCGGGATCGTCGAACGGGTACTCGATCGGGGCGTCGGCGGCACGCGACGGGACGATGACCGGCCGCGCGTGTTGCCGGAAGCGCGGGATCGCCTCGACGATCTCCACGGCGGGCAACGACGCGAGGCCCGACCGCGCGCGGGTGACGAGCGACGGGTCGCCGAGGTACAGGTCGTACCAGAGGTGCAGTCCCGCCGCGCGACGCCGCTCGCGAAACTTCCCGCCGTCGGAGAATACCCGCTCGACGCGCGTCACGCCGTTCTCCCGCATGACCCGGTCGAGGTCGGGGAGGCCCGTCTCCACGACGCCGCCGCGCGTCACCACGTCCGGCAGCGTGTCGCGGAACTTCACCCGCGCCCACCCCTCGAACGTCTCGCCGGCCGCGGCGCGCTCCTCGCCCGGTAACCGTTCCGCCGCCTCCCGTTGGCATCCAACGAGAAGCAAAACCCATGTCCAGTAATAGAATCTCATGATGGTTGCTCTTTTCAACGGGATAAATATACGCGTTTACTGCCGTATCACGACACCGCCGCCGCCGGAAAATCCCCCGCCGGGCAACCTCGGTTGGCCGACAACCAAGCTCGGTTGGCCGACAACCAAGCTCGGTTGGCCGACAATCGTACTCGGTTGGCCGCCAATCGTACTCGGTTGGCCGCCAACCATGCCCAGTTGGCCGCCAATCGTACTCGGTTGGCCGCCAATCGTACTCGGTTGGCCGACAATCGTACTCGGTTGGCCGACAAACGTACTCGTTGAAGATCGGAAGTGCGTCGGGTAGGGAAAGAGGGTAATCGTGAGGGGTGGG
>JAIRKS010000163.1 GCA_031259905.1 Odoribacteraceae bacterium | reverse complement strand
CGCCGCTGTCGTACTTGCGGTAGTGTTCGTAGATGTCCTCGTAGAAGCTTGCCCCGTGCGTTCCCGTTTTCCCGAGCACGTTGTCGAGGTAGAGGTACAGCTGCCAGAAGGGGACGAGCTGGTGGAAGAGGTGCGCGTTGTTGTCGTTCCGGTGATGCGGCGTGGGGGTGGCGAGTGGCCTGTCTTTCCCGAAGTACCAGTTGAACGCCCGCTCGTACGTGTTGACGTACCCGCCGTCGGTGACCGTCTGGAGGTTCGTGTTGATGGCCGTGTTCGTGCTCGTCGGGACGAGGTCTCTCGCGTGTGTCCTGAGGTACATCGCCTCGAGGTTATTCGTCACCTCCACCATGCCTGCCCACCGGAAGGCCGGCCGCGTCTGGTTGACGTGCCCGTGCTCGTGGCCGAACACCCAGACGTCGCTTCCCACGATCGCGTCCGGTTTTGTCATGTAGTTACCCGGGTAGGCGGTGTGGTAATCCGAGGCGTACGCGCCGACGCCCGTGCCCATCACCTCGTGGTGGAAGTAGGCGCGCGTGCGGTGTTTCCCCCCGAAGCCGTTGGGTGGGTCGAGCAATCCCATGAATTTCCACTCGAGGTAGACCACCGCGTCGTACGCGTCGACGAGATCCTTTCCCCTCCCGCCCGTGTTTTGCCGGAACCAGTCGGTGGGGGCCGTGACGGTGGCGTATTTCCCGACGATGTCGAAGTACGGGTTCACGGCGGCGGAGATCAGCCGTTGCCAGTCGGCGTTCGTGTGTTTCCGCAGGTCAAAACAGCCGTTGACGGCTCCCCCGAAGATGTTGATGTTGATATTCGCGGGCTTTTTCGTCATGTCCGTGTAGTAATAGCGAATGTATCCCAGGCCGTACCCTCCGCCGGGAAGTATGCCCGCGACGATGATGTTCTCGCCGTTCGACAACGGGATCGCGGCCGGGCCGGAGCCGTACCCGCCCGTCGTCGCGGTGGTCAGCGTCTGGATCTTGAGCGTTGCGGCGCCGGTGGTCTCCAGGCCGCTCGCGAAGACGTGCAGCGTGTCGCCCGACATCAACGAGATGCCCGTCGGGTAGTCCATCACGCCGTACTTGGCCGTCTTGTTGATCGACGCGTCGACGGACGGCTCCGGCAATGGCTCGACGTGCATGATCCGGAATTCGGAGGGGTACGTCCCGTCGAGCATCTGCAGCGCCATCTCGCGGTACATTTTGTTGTCACAGATCGAGTCGACCAGCGCCTTCGTTACCCCCTCGCGCAACGCCGTGCACGATTGGTCGGTGAAGATGAGCGTGGGATTGAACGTGCCCGGACGCGGCGGGAGATTGGGCGTGATCTCCGGCAGGTCGTCCCCGGAACAGCTCTCGAAAAGAATGATCAGGAATAAATAGAAAATGTTTTTCATCTGTATTGTTATTACAAGTTGTTATTTGCTGGAGGGTTGCCCCCCCCTCTCGCGCGGTACGCCTTCCCCCGCTTGGATTTCCCCTGCTTCGCGTCCGTCTCTTCCAGTACCGGGGGTAGACAAGAAAAGGGGCGAAGTGACATGCTCCGCCCCTTTGGCGCTACGTGTAGCTATTTCTCGCGTTTACTTCCGTTTGATGGAGACATACGCCGGGACAGGCTGCGCTGCCTTTACCGCCGTGATGGTTTCCACACCGGTCGCGGTCTTGAAGTCAATGGGTTCTCCATTATTCACGCCGTCGTTCTGGAGGGTCATGGCGATATTCCCCGCGCCGTCGCAAGTCAGCGTGATCGTCACCGGTTGGTTCAGCGAGATCGCATACGGGGTCAGCGAGTTGGTACCGGAGTTCCAGTTCCCGCGCCCGATAGCGCCAATCTTCGTACCGCCCTGCATTGTGGAGCCGAGGTAGAACTCGAAGGGTTTGGTGCCGAGACCGGATACCGTCCCGGTATACGCCAGGTCGAACAGGTGAACGCCCCACCCGGAGACACCGAACTGGATTTGATCGGCCGAGGTTGCGACTTGCGTGCTGACCGATTTGAGTACCCACTCCTCGCTCGTGAGGAGCGGTGCGCTAAGCTCTACCGTAACCCATTGATCGACGCCTGTTGCTGCCGGTATCACGTACGTTTCGGAGGCCGGCGCGATCCCGTTCACGGTCATTTCCTTCCAGACGGATACCTCGCGGTACGCGTCCGTCGAGCCTGACGGCACGGTCAGCTTGATCTCCTCCAGCTCGAGATCCCCGAAGGCATCGGAGGCGACCGTTGGCGGCGTCGCCGCACCGAGGGTGAGGGAGGTGAGGTTCGCGCTACCGCTGAACGCCTTGCTTCCGACGGAGGTGACTGACGCCGGTAATGTAACCGTCGTCAGTGCCGGCGCGTTCTGGAAGCAGTTGTCCCCGACAGCCGTTATCGTGTTGGGGGCGATGACGGAGGTGAGGCTGCCGGCGTTCTCGAAGAGGCCACCGCCGTCGGTGGTGTGTCCCTTCAAGGTGTTTCCCGGGACGCTGGTGACCATCGACAGGTCAATCGTCGTCAGGGCTTTTGACACGGCCAGGGTCGTGAGGGTCTTCATGTCCTCGGCGTTGAGCGTCCCGGCGAGTCGTAGCTCGGTCGTGGTGAGAGAGCTTGTTAGCTGCGCGAGCGATCCCGGCGTTCTCACGTTCGTGATGCTGGCGTTGTAATCGACATCCACGGGAATGTTGACGGAGACCCCGCTCCCGTCGGCGGCAAAGATGCGCAAGGTGGCGGTGCCGAAACCTTCTCCCGTGATCACGCCTCGCTGCGTGACGGTGAAGATATCCTCGTTACTGCTCTCGAAGAAGACCCTCCGGTAGGAGGCGTTTTCAGGGAGGGCGATCGCGGTGACGAGAAGGGTTTCGTCTTCCTTCACCAGGAATTCACTGCCGGACGCCCCCGTGACCGTGATTTCCGTTACGGGGATGATAGGCTTTTTATCGTCGTCGCCGCAGGCCGCGAGCAGGGTGCCGGCGGCGAGGAGGGCGAAGAAACAGATGTGTGTGATGACTTTCATGTCGCGTGTATTTTAAATGTTAATAGCCGGTGTTTTGCACCAGGTTCTCGTTTACGTTGATGTAGGTGAGCTTGATGGGAACCAGGTAGTGACGCTTGTCGAAGACGTAGGGGAACACCGAGAGCTGTGTTTCCTGGTAGAAGGTTTCGTTGGTCGTTCCCTCGTCGTTCAAGCCCCACACGCCTTGCCGGTCGTTGGCGAACCACTCTTCTGCCATTTTCCAACGGCGAAGGTCAAAGTACCATTGCGATTCGAAGACCAGCTCGATCATCCGCTCGCGGCGTATCGCGTTGACGAGAGCGTCGCCGCTCTTGCCGGTGAAGTAGTTCATGGTAAGGCCAGCGCGAGAGCGTACCTTGCCCAAACGTTCCGTGGCCTTGGCGTCTAACGTTCCCTGGAACTCGGCGCAAGCCTCGGCGTATTGCAAGTACAGGTCGGCCAGGCGAATCAGCGGGTAGCTGTATTGCTGGTGACGGTAAGTGGAGCCGGTGGCATCGCCGTCGGGATCGATGATCTTCTTCAGGGCGTAGGCGCTGTAGAGATGGTCGGACCCCTTGGCGCTCATTCCGTTTTTCTCGCCGGCCTTCATCAGGAGCTGGTAGGTGGAGTCGCGGTTGAACTCGTACGGTCCCCTGTCAAATCCGATGGCGGCGTAGAAACGGGCCTCGCGGTTCAGGTGGAGGTTACAGGTCTCCTCGCCGGCGGGAACTGTCATGCGCCCGGCCGCGTTCCAGGTATATCCCAGGGCGGGGTCTTCCTCCGGCGGCAAGCCGTTCTTGGTGTGGAAGATCTTGGCGACCGTCAGCGACGCGCCCAGCCCCCCGACGGGGTCGCTCCCGGAGAGTCGCGTGTCGATTCCCTTGATGATCCCGTGCCGTTGCGGGCTATTGCCGTTGTTCTCGCTGCGGGTGTTTGCCCAAATGATTTCCTTGTTCCAGTCGTCAACGAGCACCATGCGGCAACTCAGGTAGTTCTGGCGGAAGTCCTTCGTGTATTTCTTCACGTTGGGATCCTCGCCGAAGGGGTCGGCCCTGTCGAAGTTGTAGATAGCGAAGCCCTGGCTCTCGGCAAAGACGATGGCCTCGTCAATTGCTTGCATGGCGAGCTGCCACTTGTTCTTGTCGGGGATCTGGCTGATCAGGTTCTCGCCCGTGGTTTTGTCGACGAGTTCTCTGTAGTCGGTGTTCCCGTTGAAGAGGGGACTGGCGGCGTAGAGCAGGAGTTTTCCCTTCAATGCCTTGGCGATGGTCTTGGTGGCGCGGCCATACTCGGAGAGCATCGTGCGGGTGTCGGGGAGCAACTCGATGGCCTGGTCGTACATGTCGATAATCTTGTTGACGCTCTCGTCCAGCGTGAGGCGCGGGAGTTTATCTTCGGTTTCGTTCTCGACGAAGACGATCGGGCCGTAGCATTGCAGCAACAAGTGATGGTAGTACGCGATCAGGAACTTGGCCTCTCCCTTCCAGTTGTTTTTCAACCGCTCGAAGGTTTCGGGGTCAACGTTCGCGGGGGAAGCCTGGTCCGCGTTGTTCAGGAAGATGTAGCACTGGCGAATCCCCTGGTACACGCTCGGCGACGAGTAATTGTAGAAGGTGAAGCCTCCCCACGGGTCCATCATCGGGTTAGCGGAGTTGTGTTGCCCCGCGTTGAAGGCGATGCACCCGAACCATTGCGAGGTCCAGTGGTAGGCGTGTACCAGCTCGTTGGAGGTGGCCAGCCCGGGTGTCCCGCGGAAGTCGAAGTAGTCGTACTGGTAAGAGTAGCAGGTGGCCAGGAAGCCTTCCACCGTGTTCTCGTTCTTGAACGCGTCCGACAGGGCCGGGGTGTCGTCTGGAACGATGTCGAGGAAATCACACGATGTCAAAAGTAGTCCGATGAACAGACTCGACAAGATATTTCTCAGTTTCATATTCTCTTGTTTTATTCGTTAAAATGTCAGTTGAAGTCCGAGTGAAACCGTGCGCGACGGGGGGTAAGTAAGACCGCGACCACCACCGATCTCGGGGTCCCAGTGCTTGAATTTACTAAACGTCGCGAGGTTTCTCCCCGCCATGTAGAACCGCGCGTGGGAGTAGGTGTAGCCTACTTCCACGTCCTTGAGACGCATGAAGGAGGCGTCACGTAACCAGTAGGAGGAGTTCTCGAAGTTGTTGTGAGAGGCCACGCCGGACACAAGACGAGGATAGGCAGCGTCGGGGTTCGGGTTGCTCTCCGACCAGTAGTCGTCGGCAATGAACTGGTAAAGCTGCGTGTACATGGCGCCAAACGGGTGCAGGTTGGACATCATCAGGCTGGTCTTCGCCGCCCCCTGGAAGAAGATGGAGGCATCAAATCCCTTGTAGGAGGCCGACGCGCCAAACCCGTACACGATCTGCGGGGTCGTGGGATCACCGAGTTGGGTCATGTCGTTTCCGTCCAGTGAATTGTCCTGGTTCAGGTCAACGTACTTGATGTCACCGGGCTGGACGGCATAGATGCTGGAGGGAAGTCCCGCTTTCAGCGTGTAATTGCCTTGACCGTCCGTGTCGAAGTCATCGTAAGAGTAGAGACCGTTAGCAACGTAGCCCTTGGAACGGTTTAACGGTTTACCGAGGTCGGACTGGTGACGGTTATACTCGTCGTAGGTCGGCTCGTCGCGGTCGACCAGCGTGTTCTTGGCGTAGGTGAAGGTGCCGCGGACGGAGAGAATCAACTCGTTGTTCAGGAACGCCTTGTTGTAGTCAAGGGAGATGTCGAAACCCTCGTTCTTTACCTTCCCGATGTTGGCGTACGGGATGTTGCCCACGATGCCGGACTCGGTCGGGATGGTGCGGTATTGCATGAAGATGCCGTCGCGATCCTCCCTGTACACGTCTGCCGTGACGGAAAGCGCGCGGAAAAGATCCATGTCAACGCCCACGTTTATCTTCGTGCCTTCTTCCCAACTGGCGCCGGTTGCGCCGAATTTCGTGATGGTCGTCCCGGTCTTGGTGTTGCGGGCATCCACGGAACCAAACTGGAAGCTACGTCCCGAAAGACTAACCTCCGTCAGGTAGGGGAAGCGCGAACCGGAGATGCTGGAGTTCCCCACGATACCGTAGGAAGCGCGCAGTTTCAGGTTGTTGACAATGTGTTCGATCGGCATCCAGAAATCTTCGCGGGAGATGTTGTATCCCACGGCGAACGCGGGGAAGGTGCCGAAACGATTACCTTCTTCAAAGTTCTCGGAACCGGTGTACCCGACATTCACCTCGGCCAGGTATTTCCCGTCGTACCCGTAGGTGACGCGTCCGGACACGCCCTGGTAGCGCGTGGGTAAAGCGTCGCGGAAGTTGCTGGGAGCGTTGTTGTGGTAATCCCTCTGGAGGTATACTATCATGGCGTTGATGTCATGCAACCCGAACGAGCGGGCATAGTCCGCGCTGAACTGTACGGTCATCAATCTGTCGCCGGACACGCTCGGGGTGGCGGTGTTTAACGCCGTTCTCCCGGGGTTCAGGTTGCTTGATAGCAGGTCAACCGAGTAGGTCGCGTCAGGATTGGCAGCGAGCTTGTCGGGATCAACCTCGTAGAACGTCGGCTGGAATTCGCGGGTGACCGTGGTCGAGGACCAGTTCTTGAATGATACAAGTCCCTTGAGGAAAAGGCCAGGAGTGAGCATGGACATGTCTTGCGCCACGTCGAATGATGCGATGCTCGTGTTCGTGTTGCGCTCGCTGTACCCGCGTACCATCTCCGCGTACGGGTTGTGATAGAGGGGCGTGTTACCGTCCATGGGATGCGGCCCGCCGTACTTGTTACCAAAACGAACGCGATCGCCATCCATGTCAGGATAATAGGCAGGGAAAAGAACGCCCGGGGAGTCAAATAACTCGCTGTAAACAGACGACGCCGACGCGTACGAACCACCGTAATTTAATATCTGCGTGTTGAGGCGAACGGCTGCCTTGGTCGTCGGGGTCACGTCGGCCACGATGTTCCCCTGGATGGAGTAACGTTGCTGGCGGATGTTGTTGTTGAACTTGTTCTGCGGGTCACTACGCAACATACCGTCGTCATTGTTGAAGGTGGCATTGAGGAAGTAGGTAACTTTTGACCCGCCACCTGTCACGTTCAGGTTGACCGTCTGGTTGTAGGAAGCCTTCTTGAAGAGTACCTCCTGCCAGTCCACGTTCGGGTAAAGCAACGGGTCAGCGCCCGCGGCGGTGTGATCAATCTTGCTCTGGCTGAAAGGCAGGTTGGCAATTGGGGTGTTCGGTGTGCGCGTCAGGATGGCCTCGTTAAACATTCGCATGTAGTCTACCCCGTCAGCCAGCTTCACGATCTGCGTGGGCTGGGACATCTGCCCCTCGACGCGGATATTGACTTTCGCCCTCTCATCGTTTTTCCCCTGGCGGGTGGTTACCAGCATGACACCGCTCGCACCTCTCGAACCGTAGAGCGCCGTCGCTGCCGCGTCTTTTAAGATGGAGAAGTTTTCTATGACCTCGGGCGGTAACGCGTTCAGGTCTCCCGTGCTGACTTCCACCCCGTCGATGAAGATCAGGGGCGTGGAACCACCACCGAACGTGGAGATACCGCGAATCCAGAAGCTTGCCCCGTCGGCGCCAGGCTCTCCCGTACGCTGCACGGAAATCACGCCGGCCAATTTACCGGCAAATGCCGAACTCAAGGTGCTCGACGGTATACGTAACTCGCTCGGCTTGATGCTCTGGATGGCTCCAACGACACTCGCTTTCTTCTGCTTGCCGAATCCTACCACGACGACCTCATCCAGTTTCGTTTCGTCAACAGCGAGGCGGATCACCAGCGCGTTAGTGGTAGTGACAGTCTGCTCCACGGGGACGTACCCGATGAATGACACGACGATGACCGTGCCCCGGGGAACCATTAACGCGAAGTTCCCGTTCGCATCGGTTATCGTTCCCACGCCAGGCTGGTTTTTTAACCGGATGTTGGCGCCTTGTATACCCACGCCGTTTTCGTCGAGCACTTGACCGGTCGCTCTTATCCGGTTATCCTCTTGATGTTGTTCGCGGGTTTTGGTCACGATTACCTGCCGGTCCTTGATGGCGTATTCCATGACGGTCGTCGAGGATAACTCTCTCAGGACGTCTTCCACGTTTCTTCCGTCCAGGTTGACGGTAACCTTCTTTTC
>JAIRKS010000160.1 GCA_031259905.1 Odoribacteraceae bacterium | reverse complement strand
TGTTGAATGGATGCCTATGTTAGAAGTGAAGGCCAATTTTACCCCCCCCCGTTTTATATTTTTAACTAAATGAAAGATTTATTTTATTATTCTTTTAATGGTCTTGTTTTTTTACTGGTTACATATTCCGGTTGGTTTTTTGTTGACGATGAGGGTGTACTGGTGTTTTTCCCAGGCACAGTTCACGATGTTCCAGAGTATTGTCGGGACGAGGACGCCTGCCACGCCGAGTTGTCGACCGAGGATGATTGCCAGGGGGACGTGGAGGAGGGCCTGGATGGAGGTGACGAGGAGCTGGAGGCGTATTTTTCCCGCCCCGTTCATGACGCCGCGGTAGGTCATGTCGAGGAGCTGGAAGGCGATACAGGTTAGCACGAGCGCCAGTAGTGGTTTATCGGGGCGGAGGGTGTCTCCCAGCCAGAGCTTGTAGGCGAGGGGGGAGAGCATGATCATGAGGATGCCTGCCGCCACGGCGCCGGTCCAGAGGATGTTGATGTTTTTTACCGCTTTCTTGATCCAGGCCATGTCGCCGCGGGCGAGGGCGTCGGTGGAGGCACTCCAGAGGGGGGCGACGATTGCCGCGAAGGCGACCTGGAGGATGGTGATGTACTTGTAGGCGATGTTGAATTCCGCGACGTTCTCGAGCGAGCTGACGTGGGCGATGATGACGCTGGTGGAGGCGAAGATGATCATCGCGGTGAGTTGTATGGCGAAGAATTTCGTGCCGAGGGAGAATAGCGGGCGGACGAGGGGGCGGGAGAAGCGGGAGGGGCGGGGGCGGAGGTGGCGGTACTTGCCGGAGAAGAGGAGGATGAAGGCGACGAGGAAAGAGGAGAGCTGGCAGAGGGAGAGGGCGGCGCCGAGGGTGAGGAGGCCGGGGTTGGAGAATTTGACGAGGAGGGTGACAACGAGGAGCGAGAGTACCTGGCCGGAGAGGGTGATGGCGTTGGAGTAGGCGGGTTTCTGGTCGGCCAGGAGGAGGTAGGTGCAGGTGTTCGCGATGAACCTGAGGCAAAAGCTGGCGATGACGACGAGGACGAGCAGGGAGAGGTGACGCTCGAGGGCGGGGTCGCAGGCGAAGACGGCGGTCCAGGGGACGAGGGGCCAGGCGATGATGAAGAGGAGGAAGAGGGTGGCGGAGAGGCCGCAGAGGGTGATGAAGGCGGTGCTGACGAGGTGTTTCATGTCGTCGGTGTTGCCCAAGGCCTTGGCTTCGGCGTACTTGTTGCGCAGGCCGTGGCCGAGGCCGAGGTCGAAGAGGGATAGCCAGCCGACGATGGTGACGAGGACGACCCATATGCCGTATTCTTCTTTCCCGAGGGCGCGGATGACGACGGGGACGAGGAGGAGGTTGACGACGAGGGATATTGCCTGGAAGCACAGGAGGAGGATGGTGTTTTTCCTGTATTCCCTGGTGCGGGGGCTGGAGTTTTTTCCGCCGGGTATTCGTGAAAGGATGGATTTCATTTGTTTCGCGTGGCGTTAGTGATGACGGGGGACGCTGGGGGAGCCGGGTTTCTCGCGCTTGATGTTTACCGGTTTCACTTGAGCCGTGTTTTATCGCGTTGAAAGCGTTTCGAGGTTTTTCGCCCGGTAGACGAGCTTGCTGTTGAAGGCGACGTTCCGGAACTCCTCGTGGGCGACGGCGAGGATCGCGGCGTCGAAGGGGGTGACGGGCATTTCCGTTAATATGTCGAGGCCGTACTCGTGCTTTACCTCGGCGGGGTCGGCCCAAGGGTCGTGGACGATGATGTTCACGCCGTACTCGCGCAGTTCGCGGATGATGTCCACGACTTTGGTGTTGCGCGTGTCGGGACAGTTTTCCTTGAAGGTGATGCCAAGAACGAGGACGTTGGAGTTTTTTACCGGTATCCCTTCCTTGATCATTTGCTTGACGACCTCGGAGGCGACGTATTGTCCCATGCTGTCGTTGACGCGGCGACCGGCGAGGATGATCTCGGGATGGTAGCCGTATTCCTGGGCTTTTTGCGCCAGGTAGTAGGGATCGACGCCGATGCAGTGGCCGCCGACGAGTCCCGGTTTGAAGGGGAGGAAGTTCCATTTCGTGCCGGCGGCCTCGAGGACGGCGTTGGTGTCGATGCCCATCTTGTCGAAGATCTTTTTTAGCTCGTTGACAAAGGCGATGTTGATGTCGCGTTGGGAATTTTCGATGACCTTGGCGGCCTCGGCCACACGGATTGTCGGGGCGAGGTGCGTGCCGGCCTCGATGACGGAGGCGTAGAGGGCGTTCACGCGGGCGCCGGCCGCGGGGGTGGAGCCGGAGGTTACTTTTTTTATTTTTTCTACCGTGTGTTGCTTGTCGCCCGGGTTGATGCGTTCGGGCGAGTACCCGGCGTGGAAGTCCCGGTTAAAGACCAGGCCGGAGGTTTTCTCGACAACGGGGATGCAGTCTTCCTCGGTGGCTCCCGGGTAGACGGTAGACTCGTAGATGACGAGGTCACCGCGCTTGATTACCTTGCCGACGGTTTCGCTGGCCTTGTACAAGGGGGTCAGGTCGGGACGGTTGTTCTTGTCCACGGGGGTCGGGACGGTGACGATGTACACCGTGCAGTCCTTGATCTTGTCCAGGTCGCGGGTGCAGTATAGCCCGGTGGTGTCGTTTAACTCGTTTTTCAAGACCGCTCGAAGCGTTGCGTTGTCTACTTCCAGGGTGCGGTCCATGCCGTTTTTTAACTCGTTGACGCGGGTTTCGTTTATGTCGAAGCCCACGACGGGATATTTTGTGGCGAATAGTCTCGCCAGCGGTAATCCCACGTAACCGAGGCCGATTACACAAATTTTGGTTTCTTGTATCATGTTATTTCAGGTTTTTCCAGTACCATTTGATCGCTTCTCTTAATCCCTCTTTCACGTTATACGCGGGGGAATAGCCCAGCATTTTTTTTGCCTTGTCGATAGAGGCCAGCGAGTGGGGGATATCGCCTGCGCGTTCCGGCCCGCGCGTGGGCTGGATCGCGGCAATCGCGGGGTCGTATTCGGCGAGGAGGTCTCGCAGGTAAGCGGACAACTGGTTGAGCGTCGTGCGCTCGCCGTGAGCGGTGTTGTATATTTGGTTGACGGCTCCAAGGTTTGTCGTGGACAGGGCCAGGAGGTTTATTTGTATCACGTTGTCGATGTAGGTAAAATCGCGGCTGTACTCGCCGTCCCCGTTGATGTTCGGGGATTCGTGCCGGATGTATCGCTTCACGAACAGCGGGATTACCGCCGCGTAAGCCCCTTCGGGGTCTTGACGGCGACCGAAGACGTTGAAGTAACGTAAGCCGATGTATTCCGTGCCGTAGGAGCGCGCGAAAACGTCCGCGTAGAGTTCGTCGACATATTTCGTGATCGCGTACGGGGAGAGCGGCTTGCCGATGACGTCCTCTACCTTGGGGAGCGACGGGGAGTCCCCGTACGTCGAGGAGCTGGCGGCAAAGATGAAGCGTTTTACTCCCGCTTCTCGCGAGGCGACCAGCATGTTCAAGAAGCCACCGATGTTCACGTCGTTGGTCGTCACCGGGTCCTTGATCGAACGAGGGACTGATCCCAGTGCAGCCTCGTGTAACACGTATTCCGCACCGTCGACGGCTTTCCGGCAATCGTCGAGGGAGCGGATGTCGCCCACGACGAGCTTGAACGTGTCCGGGTAACGGGAAAATAGCGGGAGGATGTTTTCAACATGTCCCGTCGAGAAGTTGTCGAGGCATACCACGCTATCGCCCGCTTCCAGTAGCGCCTCGCAAAGGTTAGAACCGATAAAACCGGCACCTCCCGTGATGAGTATTTTTCGCATTTCGAGTTTTAAAAGTATTCTTGTTTATAATCCCCCGCTTTACCGGCGCTTCTTTACTGGTTGCTTGCCACGGGTGACGATTGTCCTTCCGGGGTATCCGCATCCACTATCTCGTGGATATGAGTCATCTCTTTCTCGTTTTCGATCTGGATGTCTATTGCCTCGTAAACGGGGGAGTTCTGGGATTTAAATTCCGGTACCATGTATTTCATTTGCTTGACGATGGCTTTGTTGTCTTGCTCGCGAAGCGTTGCATCCAGTCGCTCCATCCATTCCGCCACCTCCTCGTATTTATATTCCCTCACCTTGGCGATCTTTATCCGCTCGTGAACAGTGGGAAGGGTCGTTTCTTTCAGGTTTAGCATCTCCTCGTATAATTTTTCACCTGGACGCAGTCCCGTGAACTTGATTTGAATGTCTTTCCCTATTTGAAGACCGTATAACTTGATCATCTTGCGAGCCAAGTCCACGATCTTGACGCTCTCGCCCATCTCGAAGACGAATATCTCTCCTCCTTGCCCGAACACGGAGGCTTGTAATACCAGTCGACACGCCTCGGGGATGGTCATGAAGAATCGAGTGATCTCCGGGTCGGTAACGGTGACCGGCCCTCCTTCCTCGATCTGTTTCTTGAAACGAGGGATGACCGATCCGCTTGATCCCAGCACGTTGCCGAAACGGGTGGTGATAAAACGGGTGGAGGATACCTGGTTGAATGATTGCGTGTATATCTCGGCAACGCGTTTGCTGGCTCCCATCACGTTCGTGGGATTGACCGCCTTGTCTGTTGATATCATCACGAAGACATCGCAGCCGTGTTTCACCGCTAAATCGGCCACGTTTTTCGTGCCCATCACGTTCGTCTTCACTCCCTCGACGGGATGCATCTCGACCATGGGAACATGCTTGTAGGCGGCGGCATGGTAAACGATGTCCGGCTTGTAAAGTTTAAATACTTCCTCCACTCGCTTGCGGTCGCGCACGTCGCCCATCTCCACGTGGCAACGTTCAAAGTGCAGGTCGCTCTTTAATTCCAACTCCATCTCGTGGAGCGGGGATTCTGCCTGGTCAAAAAGCACGATTGACGCCGGGTGAAAATGGACGAGTTGACGGACAATCTCGCTCCCGATGGAGCCGGCTGCTCCAGTAACCATGACCACTTTATTCAGGAGTTGTCGCCGTACTTTTTCTTTGTTCATCTGAATCTCTCCCCGCTCGAGCAAGTCCTCAATCTTCACGTTTTTTATGTGATGCATGCTCAGTTCCCCGTTTATCCATTTCTCGAAACGAGGGACCTCCAACACGGAAACATCGTGCTGTAAACAGGTTTCTATCAGGATGCGCTTTTTCTCGCCCGTGAAGCTTTTCTGGGCGATGATGACTTTATTTACCTTGTGATGTATTAGTAAGTTTTTCAATGAAGAGAAGGCGTATACTTTCACGCCCTTGAGTATTTTCCCGCTCATCTTCCCGTTGCTGTCAATGAATCCCACGACAGAGCAGGATTCTTGTTCGACTTTATCCAGCGCGGACTTGGCCATCAACGCGTAGTCGTCGCTACCGTATATGATCACGTTCTTTTTCCCTTTCTCGTTGTTTGTCGATTGCATAAACAGCCATCTCAACAAAAGCCGGCTGACGATCATCACGTTTATCAATAGCAGGTATTCGATGCATAATACTGAAAACGACACGTAGGGATGTCCGTGTATCAAGTAATACAGTATGTTCAGCAGGCAAAACAAGAGTGATCCCCATGTCAAGATGTAAAAGATATGCAGTATGTCGGTGATTCCCGTGTAGCGAACGATACTCGCGTAGGTTCTCCCTATCAAAAAACTGACGCTACGCAGGAAAATAATTAATCCCGCTACTCGATAAAATATCCCGGGAGGTATCCGGTTGAAGTAGAAGTCATGTAGAAGAATAAAGGCCAACGCTATCGCCGCTCCGCTAAAGATCACGTCTATGATAAACACGATCCATCGTGGCGTGGAAGGAGAAAAACGCCAAGCTTTCAAGTTGTTCTTAAGTGCATTCATGCTTAGATTCATGTTATGTGACTTTGTTTTTCCTTGTTTCTCGAAAGACACGTGATCGTGACAGTAAGTAATTCTCTAACGGTTCTCGTCGGTATCCTCGTGTTAAATCAACCGCGGGACGCGAGCTGATATAACAATACAACCGCTCCTTGTAGTGTTACTCGATTTGCTTCTTATGAGATCTGTTTATCAAACATATACATCATCCCTGTATGCACGACAACGCTCGTCACTCCCATGTTAAAACAATCCGGCGTGTCGTGTAAACTTCGCGAAAGTATTGTTTTGCATCTTATTTTACAATAAGAAATGGATGAAAACACGGAGGGTTCCCCCTTCAAATCAAAAATGACACGCTACTTCTTACGATAATAGCGCTCTACGCATGAAGAAGAAACATCCGTCAAGGCACATCCCAGGTGATCTATACGTATTAAAACCTTGTGCTTGCCCTTGTATTCCACCAGTTCCCCTTCTAACCCCGTCAACTTACCACAGGTGACCCGGACGTAGGTTCCCGATGGGATCTCTTCCGTCGAGACTTCCACAACGCCTTCCGCTCCCTCGTTCATCACGCGGAGGGTGTTGATCTGCAGGTCCGGGATGGGGGCAGGCTTTCCTCCCTCTTTCAAGAAAGAGACCACGCCAGGGGTGTTACATACTTCCGCATATTGTCGTGAAGTAACACGCACGAAGATGTAACCGCGTATCAAGGGGAATTCTATCTTCTTTTTACGATCGCTCCAGCGACGAATGGAGATTTGGAGGGGGAGATAGTTTTCAATGGATTGCTGGTCTAATCGTTCTTTTACCTTTTTCTCTGCCCTGGAGGCCGTGTAAACGGCATACCAGGATCCGGGGGATAGGCGTTTGGGAGTAATCGTTGACATCATAAGGTTGAGATTATCGTTCTGTACACGCGTTTGAAAGATAGATAAACGTTCCGGGGAAGAAACAGGAGGCCCTGCCGTTTCACGGCAAAGCCCTTAACGGGGCTTGAAGCCCCGTTAAGGGTAATCATTCAGACTTTCCGAATATCTCCACGAGTCATCTAATAGATCTTCAGGATATCCACCTCTTCGCGCGTCAAGAAGCGCCAGCGCCCGCGAGGAAGATTCTTCTTCGTGATACCGGCAAAATAGACGCGGTCAAGCCGGAGGATGTTATACCCGAGACGCTCGAAGATACGACGAACGACCCGGTTTTTCCCGGAGTGTATCTCGATACCTACCTGTTTATTATCATCCGAGGCGACTTGAATGTCATCGGCCTTGATTAGGCCGTCTTCCAATTCGATCCCCGTGCGGATCGTCTCGATGTCTTCCGTGCGGATAGCCCGGTCGAGGAAGACATGATAGATTTTTTTCTGGTTGTAAGAAGGGTGTGTCAGCTTCTTGGCCAAGTCCCCGTCGTTAGTGAAGAGTAGCACGCCAGTGGTCTGTCGATCGAGGCGTCCGATGGGATAGACGCGTTCCTCGCACGCTCCATCGATTAACCTCATGACAGTCTTGCGTTCCATCGGGTCATCAAGCGTGGTGACGTAATCCTTGGGCTTGTTCAGGAGGAGGTACACCTTTCGTTCGGGCGTGATTTGAATATCATCCACCTCCACTTTATCGGTGCGTTGCACTTTCGTCCCGACTTGCTGCACGACCTCACCATTCACCTTGACGCGGCCGGCTTGTATCAAGATATCCGCGTCGCGCCGGGAGCAGACTCCCCCCTTGGCGATGTAACGATTCAAGCGCAATTCCGTCGTCTCGCTCTCCGGGGTTTGCGAGTAGTCCGGCATTTTCCCGCGGGCGGTCCCACGAGAGGAGGAAGTGATGACGCGACGCGGACGATCGTTCCGGTATCCCCGGTCGTCACGACGCGGACGATAATCGCCGTCGCGACGGTCATTCGGGCGGTATCCATCGGGACGCCGATCGCTATAATAGTGGATTTCCCGGCGATCCGACGATCGTTCCTGATTGACGTCCCCCCCCGTATCCCTCCATCTCGGACGCACGGGAGAACCGTAAGGACGAGGGGAGGAATCATACGACGGCCGAGGAGAATATGAACGACGATCGTTACCAGGGGGACGGTTATCATCACGCTCCTGCCAGCGCGGGCGGGAGTAAGCACGGGGGGCGTCGTGACGGTTATAGTTCCGTTCCGGGGGGCCATCGTAACGGTTATAATTCCGTTCGGATGTCTCGTCGTGACGGCCATAATTTCGCTCGGCGGGAGCGTCACGGTAATTATAATCTCTTCGATTATACCGATCATCACTATTTCCGTCGCGATTGTAATGACCGTAATCACGATTCCCGTCACGGTTGTAACGGTCGCCATCACGGTTACCGTCGTAATGGTCGCGACTACCCTCGCGGTAGGGACGACCGGGTCGATAATCTGACCTGTGGTCAGGGTTTTGTTCTTTGTTCCATCGATTCTCGTCTCGATTCTCGATGGGCCGGATAATCCGGGGGCGTTTGCCTGCACGTTGTTCCATAATCAAAAAATTAAAAAATTAAAAATCAAACTATATAATATCAATATCATGATAAAGTCTCATCTTTTCACTTGGGCGCCAAACGATAAACGAATAGCGTAACCACGGTGAACAAAATATCCGGTAACCACACGGCCAACATCGGGTTCATACCCCCGTTTGTTGCAAAGACGGTGGAAAACTGCATGAAGAGAATGTAGGAGAAGCTTATCATCAAGCCCAGTCCCAGGTGGAACCCCATCCCCCCCCGTATTTTCTTGGAGGCGATGCAAACGCCTATTAGCGTGAGGATGATCGTCGAAAAGGCATTCGCGAACATCTTGTATTTTTCCAGTTGGAATTCCACGACGCTAGCGCTCCCCCGCAATTTTTGCCGGTTGATATACTCGTTTAACTGCGGCAAGGTAAGGTTTTCTTTGACCCGCTTCGGGTCCTCGGTAAACTCCTTGAAGGAAAAATTCAGCGCGGTATCGAGCTGGTCACCTGTTGTATAGTACTGCCTCGTGCCCACGAATTCGCGTATTTTCCACTTGTGCAGCCGCCATTTCTTGATATCTTCTCGCCACTCGACACGGTCGGACGTCCACTTGCTCACGAGCGTATCCCCGTTGAACTTGTCCAACGCGAAATGAAAACCGATAGGTGCCGAGGGCGAGAGGCTCGACATGTAAATATACTCGCCCGGGGCGATCTGCCGGTGGATATTTTTCTCGTCGTTCTGGTACTTTCTATTCAAGTGCTGTTCGGCGAAAGCGTTCCGTTTCTTGTTCGCATTCGGGATGATGAAGGCGCTCAATAGCAACGACAGCGTGGCAATAATCGCCGCCGAGATGATATAAGGGCGCGTGATGCGGCGAAAACTGATTCCCGTGCTCAGGATCGCGATGATCTCGCTGTTATAAGCCATCTTGGAGGTGAAAAAAATCACCGAGATAAAAGCAAAGAGGGCAGAGAACATGTTGGCGAAGTACGGGACGAAATTAACGTAGTAATCCACGATGATATCCTTCACCGTTGCCCGCGACTCGAGGAATTTCTCGAGCCGTTCGGAGATATCGAACACGATAACAATGCAAAGAAGCAGCACCAGCGAGAAGAAAAACGTCCCCAGGAATTTCCTTATTATATATAGGTCTATTTTTTTCACATCTACAATCTTCTTGTTATTCTCTCGAGGGTGACTGTTTTCCAGGCCGCGAAGTCGCCTGCCACGATCCTCTCGCGCGCCTCGCGAACGAGCCACAAATAAAAGGACAAATTATGGATCGAGCAAATCTGTAATCCAAGTATCTCCCTCGCCTTGATCAAGTGATGCAAGTACGCCCTGGAGTAATCGCCGTCCACGAACGAGAGGAGCGCCGGATCCAGCGGGGAGAAATCGGACGCCCACTTCTTATTCTTGATATTGATCACCCCGTCGGTGGTAAACAACATCCCGTTGCGCCCGTTACGGGTCGGCATCACGCAATCGAACATGTCCACCCCGAGGGCGATTGCCTCGAGAATATTTTCCGGGGTACCGACGCCCATCAGGTAGCGAGGCTTGTCGACAGGCAACACCCGGTTGACCCGCTCGATCATTTCATACATCACCCCGGCAGGCTCTCCCACCGCGAGGCCGCCGATAGCGTACCCGTCCCGCTCAAGGGACACCGCGTGCCAGGCGGCACGTTCTCTCAAGTCGGGGTAGGTGCACCCTTGCACCACCGGGAAAAGGGATTGCGGGTAACCGTGTAGCGCTTCCGTCGCGTCAAACCGCCGCGTGCAGCGTTCCAGCCAGCGTTGCGTACGTTCAAGGGATTCCCGCGCGTACGCGTGATCGCTTTGCCCGGGGGGACACTCGTCAAGGGCCATCACGATGTCGGCACCGATCACGCGCTGGGTGTCTATCACGTTCTCCGGGGTGAAGAGGTGGCTCGACCCGTCAATGTGAGAGCGAAACGTGACCCCTTCTTCCGTGATCTTGCGGCTACTCGCCAGGGAAAATACTTGGAATCCACCGCTGTCTGTAAGAATCGGACCGCTCCAGCCGCTGAAACGATGTAACCCACCGACCGCGCGTAACACGTCCGCACCGGGACGAAGATAAAGGTGGTACGTGTTGCCCAGGATGATCTGCGCGCCAATATCTTTCCGCAATTCGCGCGCGTGCACGGCCTTGACCGTCCCGGCCGTGCCTACCGGCATGAAAACAGGTGTATCTATTTCGCCGTGCCCTGTCGTCAGCCTCCCGGCCCGGGCAGCAGTCTCCCTATCGTTTGCTAAAAGAGTAAATTCCATCAGATCTTCTTGATGACGCGAAGATACAAGTTTTTTTCCTTCCTCACCCTCCACCACGCGAACGGCTTCCTCCTGCCATCAGGGGTTGCATATCCCCCGTGTATCGCGAATAAATATTCTACTGAAAAACTGATGGTTGTCTTGTTTGATCTATTCTTTTTTCCTTACTTTTGACATACGTGCATGCAGGCAGCGGGAGCGGTCAGAACAAGCATGATTTCTTCTTTTATTCATTCAACGAAAGGATTTCGCCGGCGGACGAAAGCGAGACGGAAACTTTCAGGTGCGTGAACAAACGATAAATAAAAAACACGAGGGAGAAACTGCATGAACGCATAATAAACAAACAGAGAATATATATTCACTTTCTAAAACACAAACAATATGGCAAAAGGAGTTTATCAATTACCCGGCACCAGTAACGAACCCGTCATGAGTTATGCGCCCGGGTCACCCGAGAAGAGAGAATTAAAAGCGGCTATCGCTGCCGCGCGTTCCGTCGTCGCGGACATCCCAATGATCATCGGTGGGAAAGAAGTACGTTCGGGGAAGACGGTCGACATCCGCCCGCCGCACGACCACGCCCACCTGTTGGGACGTTATCACCAGGGAGATCACACCCACGCGCGCGCCGCTATCGATGCCGCCCTCGCCGCCAAACCCGCGTGGGAAAAGATGCGGTGGGAAAGCCGTGCGGCCATCTTCCTGAAAGCGGCCGACCTGATAGCAGGCCCCTATCGCCAGCAGATGAACGCCATCACGATGCTCGGGCAGTCCAAGAATGCCTACCAGGCCGAGATAGACTGCGTGTGCGAGCTGGCGGACTTCTTCCGTTTCAACGTCAAAAACATGTACGAGCTATACCAGCAACAACCCGCCTCCTCGCCGGGGACGTGGAATCGCGTCGAGTGGCGCCCGCTGGAGGGCTTCGTCTGGGCACTCACGCCGTTCAACTTCACGTCCATCGCCGGTAACCTGCCGGGCGCGCCCGCCTTGATGGGCAACGTCTGCGTGTGGAAGCCATCGAAGACCGCCGTCTACTCCGCCTACCTGATCATGAAGATCCTGCAGGAGGCCGGGCTACCGGACGGGGTGATCAACCTCGTCTACTGTTCAGGCCCTACCGCCGCGGAGGTACTGTTGAAAGACAAAGATTTCGCGGGCATCCACTTCACCGGGTCGACCGGCGTGTTCAACGACATCTGGGCGAACATCGTGAAGAACATCGCGAACTACCGCTCTTACCCGCGCATCGTGGGCGAGACCGGGGGAAAGGATTACATCTTCGCCGACCCCACCGCGAACCCGGTGGAAGTAGCCACGGCCATGACGCGGGGCGCTTTCGAGTACCAGGGGCAGAAATGTTCCGCCGCCTCCCGCGCGTACATCCCCGCCTCCCTCTGGCCCGCGATAGAACGCCGCCTCAAGGAGAACATCGCCTCCATCAAGATGGGAGGCGTGGAGGACTTTACCAACTTCGTGAACGCCGTGATTGACGAGGCATCCTTCGATAAGCTGGCGCGGGCGATCGACGACGCGAAAGCCTCCCCCGACGCGGAAATCGTGGCCGGGGGGACACACGACAAGTCAAAAGGATATTTCATCACCCCCACCGTGATCCGGGTTTCCCGCCCGGACTACATCACCATGCAAGAGGAATTGTTCGGCCCCGTGCTCTCCGTCTTCGTGTACGACGACGCGCGGGTCGACGAGACGCTTGACCTGCTGGATAACGGTTCCATCTACGCGCTGACCGGAGCGATCTTCTCCAACGACAGGGCAAGCATCGAGAAGTTGACCGAGCGCCTCACGCACACGGCCGGGAACTTCTACATCAACGACAAACCGACCGGGGCCGTCGTCAACCAGCAGCCGTTCGGCGGCGGGCGTGCTTCCGGGACGAACGATAAAGCCGGGACGATCCTCAACCTGTCACGGTGGGTATCCCCGCAGGCGATCAAGGAGACGTTCCTCCCCGCCACGGAATACACCTACCCGAATTTCCTCGAAGAATAAAAGGGGAAAACAAGAGCCGGGCACGACGGTCAGCCGACGTGCCCGGCTCGATATTTACAGGATCTCTATATGCTCTTGATCCGTTAACTTCTCGCAATACAGGCATCGCAAGACGATGGGGGTACTCCCCACCACGTCGAACCTCGTCCTCACGTTCTGGTGATTGGTAATGCATTGCGGGTTCACGCACCGGGCAATGCCCTCGACGCGTCGCGGCACGTTAACCGTCTTCTTCTCCACCACCTCGAAATTACGTATGATATTAATCTTTGCCGACGGGGCCACGAGGGCGAGCTTGTCTATTTCCTCGTCCACCAGGTAGCGGTCGGATATCTTGACGATTGCTTTCTTCCCGAGCTTTCTACTCGCGAGATTATTACCGAACGTGATCGTGTTATCGCACGAGGCGATTCCCAGGACGTTAATCACGTCAAACAGCTTTCGCGCGGGGATATGATCGATGACCGTCCCGTTCTCCACGGCGCTTACCTGTAACAACTCTTTCTTTGCCGTCATGACTTCACTCGTTACCATGTTAAATTTAATGTCTTGAAGATAATCGCCTGGCGGGTATACACTCCATTTCGCGCCTGGTCGAAATAATACGCTTTCTTGTTCTCGTCCACGTCCTCGTTGATCTCGTTAACGCGCGGCAGCGGGTGCAAGACGCGCAGGTTCTCCTTCGTCCCGGCCAGCATGGAATTGCGCAAGACGTACACGTTCTTCACCTTTTCGTACTCCAGCAGGTCGGCGAACCGTTCCCGCTGCACGCGTGTCATGTACAAAATATCGGCTTGATTAATCACGTTGTCCAGCTCCCGGTGTTCATGATACGGGATGCGCAGTCCATCGAGGTACAACTTGTACGCCGGTGGCATTTCCAGCTCGCGCGGGGAGATAAAATGGAACACGGGGGAAAAGTGGCTCATCGCCTGCAGGAGCGAGTGCACCGTCCGCCCGTACTTCAGGTCGCCGACCATGACAATTTCCAGGTTCTCCAGCCGTCCCTGCGTCTTGTAAATCGAGTAGAGATCGAGCATCGTCTGCGTGGGATGCTGGTTGGCCCCGTCCCCGGCGTTAATCACCGGCACCGACGCCACCTCGCTGGCGAAGCGCGCCGCTCCCTCCAGTGGATGGCGCATCACGATCAGGTCGCAATAATTATCCACCATCTTGATCGTGTCCTTCAGCGACTCTCCCTTGGACGTGCTCGTCGACGAGGAGTCGGAGAAGCCGACGATTCGTCCTCCCATCCTGCTGATAGCGGTTTCAAAACTCAGGCGCGTGCGCGTCGAAGGCTCGAAAAACAACGAGGCCACCACCTTTCCTTCCAGCAAGCGATTATTCGGGCACTCCTCGAATCGCGACGCGCTCTTCAACACGTCCAGGATATCCTCTCTCGAGTAATCGGTAATGGAAATCAAGCTACAATTATTCATACGGGTATATTTAAGTGAGTATCTCCTTTATTCTATCCACGATATCCGCGGCGACGGCGCGTTTATCCTTCACGGCATATTCCGTCATTTCTCCTTCCCGGTCGATGATCGTCACCTTGTTCGTGTCCACCTGGAAGCCGGCGCCGTCATCGTCGAGGCTGTTCAGGACGACGAGGTCGAGATTCTTTCGTTGCAACTTGTCGCGCGCGCTATCGATCCCGTCGCCTGTTTCGAGGGCGAAGCCCACCAGGCGTTGCCGTTCTTCCTTCATTCTTCCCAGCGCGGCGGCGATGTCCCGCGTGGGACGCAGGGAGAGCGACCAGTCTCCCCCTTCCCGCTTCAACTTCACGGGCGAGGGGCCGTCGACGGGGGTAAAGTCGGCCACCGCCGCGCACAACACCCCGACGTCCATCGCCGGGAAGATCGCCGTCGTCGCGTCGTGCATTTCCGCGGCCGAGGAGACGTCCACGCGTCGCACGCGCGGGTGGTCGATGGAGAGGGCCGTGGGGCCGCTGACGAGCGTCACGTCCGCGCCGCGGTCGGCCATCTCCCTGGCCAGCGCGTAGCCCATCTTTCCCGACGAGTAGTTACCGATGAAGCGGGCGGGGTCGATTTTCTCGCACGTGGGGCCTGCCGTCACGACGGCCTTCACGCCCGCCATGTCCGCGAGGGTGAAGAAGCGTTCCAGGAATTCCACGACGCGTTCCGGTTCTTCCATCCTTCCTTTTCCCTCGAGACCGCTGGCCAGCTCGCCGGCGCGCGGCTCGATGATCGTGTCGCCTCTTAGTCGCAGCACTTCCAGGTTGTGTCGCGTGGCGGGGTGCGTGTACATGTCGGCGTCCATCGCGGGGGCGATCACGACGGGGCATCGCGCCGACAGGTAGGTTGCCAGCAGGAGGTTGTCGGCGATCCCGGCGACCATTTTACCGATGGTGTTTGCCGACGCGGGGGCGATCAGGTAGAGGTCGGCCCACGTACCCAGGGAGACGTGCGAGTTCCACGCCCCGTTCTCGGGGTCGTAGAATTCGACCATGATGGGATTTTTCGTCAGGGTTGCCATCGTCAACGGGGTGATGAAGTTCCTGGCGGCGGGGGTCATCACGACTTTTACCCCGGCGCCGGCCTTCGCCAGGAGCCGCGCGATGGTGGCGGCCTTGTAGGCGGCGATGCTTCCCGTGACGCCCAGGATGATGTTTTTACGTGACATTTTGTTCGGGTTCAAGTACAGGTATAAAAAAACGAGGCTGCACTCTCGATACAGCCTCGCGGGTGGTTACTCGCTCGTTTCTCTCGCGTTTGCTTTTTCCCTCGCCGGGTTGCGGGAATAGATCTCTCCCGCCTCGAACTCGTGCATGGCGATGAGGACGGGTTTCGGTATTTTCTCGTAGAAGCGCGAGATTTCTATTTGCTCGCGGTTCTCGAACACCTCTTCCATGTTGTCCGCGCAGGAGGAGAACTCCTGCAACTTTTTGCTCAGATCGTCCTTCAACTCCACCGAGATCTGGTTGGCGCGTTTGCCGACGATGGCAATGGCCTCGTAGATGCTGCCGGCCCTGTCGGACAGCGCTGCCGTGTCTCGCGTGATCGTGTTCGAGGACGCTTTTATTCTCCTAAAATCCATCATGACTCGTGTTATATTAAGTGGTTAATCATCGTTGTCGGGTGCGAGGCGTTCGAGGTACGCGTTGATGGTGGCGTACATGGGGATCATTTGCCCGGCGTGGCGGCTGTTCGGGTACTCGTCGATGAAGAAGTAATATTCTTCTTTTGCCTCCGTGAATCGCTCGTACTGCAGCGCCTCGTAGCTGTTGACGGCGATCTCGAACTTGGAGCTGAAGAGCATGTACATGATCTCCTCGCGGTATTTCGTGCCGGGGTAATCCTTCAGGCAGTTCTCGAAGCAGATCACGGCGGACTTGTAGTGTTCGCGCCGGTAGTAGTTTTCGGCGGAGAGGAAGTCCTTGTACGATAACTTGTCGCGCAGGATATCCATGTACTCGTTCACTTGCTCCTTGCGGTAATTGCCCGGGTAGAGGTCGAGGAAGAGCTGGAAATCCTTGATCGCGTCTTCCGTCACGCCCTGGTCGAGGCGCGCGTTGGGCGACTGCAAGTAGTTGCAGTACCCGATCATGTACATGCAATCCTCGACGTTCTCGTTTTCGGGGAAGTTCTTCACGAAGCGCCTGAACTCGCCCGCGGCCAGCTCGTACTCCTTCTGGTTGTAGGCGCACAACGCGATGTAATACTCCATCGTGGGCTCTTGCGCGCGGCCCCGGAAGACGTCACGCACGCTCGAGAACAGTTCCCGCGCGCGCTTGTACTCGCCACGGTTATAGTACGCGATCGCCTCGCGGTAGACGAGCGAGTAATCATCGCTCTTGAGGAGCTGCTGGTACTCGCCGCACGCCGCCACGGTCGCGCAGGCAAGGAATAAGACGATCACTTTTCTTTTCATGGTTTTTCTTTTTGTGCCGGGCAAAGGTAACGATTATTACCACGCGCCCGACACGCCGTCGCGGGAAAAAAAACTCCCGCCACGCGCCGCCCTCCCTCCCCGCGGGGATCCCCTCCTCTCGCCGGCGACTCCCCGCGCGCCGTCGGCGGCATCGTTCCCCGCTTTATTGACGGCTTTTCCCGCGGCAGCGTCATCGTTTCCAGAGGCAGCGGCGGCGTTGCCAGAGGCGGCGACGGCGTTTCCTGACGCGGCGGCGGCGTTGCCCGAGGCGGCGGCGGACCGGACGCGATCACGGACGCCTGGGGGTGAATTGTAGTCGTAAAAAACTCAATTGTAGTCGTACATAATTCAATTGTAGTCGTAAAAAACTCAATTGTAGTCGTACATAATTCAATTGTAGTCGTAAATAATTCGATTGTAGTCGTACATAATTTGATTGTAGTCGTACGTAATTCAATTGTAGTCGTACGTAATTCAATTGTAGTCGTAAAAAACCCAATTGTAGTCGTAAATAATTTGGTTGTAGTCGACAAAAATACTATCTTTGACGTCGAAAAAACGGCACGGGATGCCCCGCGCTCGACCAGGGGTAACGGCAGGCCGGGAAAGGGTGACACGAAAATGAACGCGGGTACCGAGAAATAAAGAAAGGGTGACACGAAAATGAACGCGGGTACCAAGAAATAAAGAAAGGATAACGTGAAAATGAACGCGTATGGCAAGAAATAAATACTGGTTACCAAGAAATCACGACGAGCTGCACGAGATGATGCAGCGGGTGACGGGGTACGTCACGGC
>JAIRKS010000143.1 GCA_031259905.1 Odoribacteraceae bacterium | reverse complement strand
GGAACGGTCGCTGCAAATCGCGGCAACCATTCCGCAACGTGCGGAACGGTCGCTGCAAATCGCGGCAACGATTCCGCAACGTGCGGAACGGTCGCTGCAAATCGCGGCAACGATTCCGCAACGTGCGGAATGGTCGCTGCAAATCGCGGCAACGATTCCGCAACGTGCGGAACGGTCGCTGCAAATCGCGGCAACCATTTCGCAACGTGCGGAACGGTCGCTGCAAATCGCGGCAACCATTTCGCACGCGCGCGGAGGGTCATCCCGGCGAGTACACCGGGCAGATCCGCGAGCTGGACGCCCCGCGAGACAGCCTCGTCATCTATTTAGCGAGACGTTGCCGAAAGTTACCGGGACGCCGTCGCGCCGGTCATTATCCTACCTGGAATCCTGAAAAGATGAAGAGATGATTGCACCGGGAAGATCCCTTCTCCTCCCGCACGGTCGCGGGAGATGCTAGAAATTGAAGTAACTCTTCGCGTTGTTGTAACAGATGTCCTCCACCATCTTCCCGATGAACGGCAGCTCGGACGCGGGGAGCAGTCCCCGCTCCACGTCGTTCCCGAGGAGGTTACACAACACGCGCCGGAAGTACTCGTGGCGCGGGTACGAGAGGAAACTCCGCGAGTCGGTCAGCATCCCGACGAACCTGCCGAGGAGACCGAGCGACGAGAGGGCGTTCAGCTGCCGCTCGATCCCGTCGCGCTGGTCGAGAAACCACCAGCCGGCGCCGAATTGCATCTTGCCGGGCGTCGGCCCCTGCTGGAAATTGCCGACCATCGTGGCGACCATCTCGTTCGCCGAGGGGTTCAGGTTGTAGATGATCGTCTTCGCCAGCTTCCCGTCCGCGTCGAGCGCGTCGAGGAAACGGGAGAGCGCCCGCGCGGTATGGAACTCGCCGATGGAGTCGCAGCCGGCGTCGGGGCCGAGGAGACGGAAGACGCGGGTATTGTTGTCGCGGAGCGCGCCGTAGTGGAATTGTTGCACCCAGCCCTTCTCGTGGTCCATCGCGGCCAGCTCCACGAGCATGGCCGACTTGAAGCGCGCGATCTCCCGGCGGTCGAGCGCCGTGCCGCCGTAGACCTTATTGAAGATGTCACGGGTGTCGCGGGCGGTATATTTCTTGGCGTGAAACTCCTCGAGGCCGTGGTCGGAGAGGCGACAGCCCGCGGCGGCGAAGTGATCGTGGCGGACGCGTAGGGCGGCGACGAGGTCGTCGTGGTGACTGATCGTCACGCCGGAGACCTCCGACAGTCGCTCCACGTACGCGCGGAAGCTGGCCGGTGACTCGACGGCCATCGCCTTGTCGGGCCGCCACGTGGGGAGGAGTTTCACCTTGAAGCCCTCCTCGCGGCAGCGGGCGTGGTGCTCGAGGCTGTCGACGGGATCGTCCGTCGTGCAGGCCACCTCGACGCGGTACTTCAGCATCAGCCCCCGGCACGAGTAGTCCGGGTTCTCGCGCAGCATCGCCGAGCAGGTGTCGTAGATCTCCCCGGCCGTCGACGGGCCGAGGAGGGTCGTGATGCCGAAGGCGGTTTTCAGCTCGAGGTGCGTCCAGTGGTATAGCGGGTTTCTCATCGTGTAGGGGACGGTTTCCGCCCACTTGTCGAACTTCTCCCGGTCGGTGGCGTCGCCGGTGCAGAAGCGTTCGTCGATGCCGTTCGCCCGCATGGCCCTCCACTTGTAGTGGTCGCCCTCGAGCCAGGCGCGGGCGAGGTTGTCGAAGGAGTGATCGTTGGCGACGCGGGCCGGGTCGAGGTGGCAGTGATAGTCGATGACGGGCATTCCCGCGGCGTGCTCGTGGTAGAGTCGCTCGGCGGTTTTCGTCTGGAGGAGGAAGTTCTCGTCGTTAAAGTCTTTCATGGTACTCGTGTGTTTTTTATAGT
The DNA here is from genome assembly GCA_031259905.1 of Odoribacteraceae bacterium. GTDB lineage: Bacteria > Bacteroidota > Bacteroidia > Bacteroidales > Marinifilaceae > JAIRKS01. The sequence continues at coordinate 5,733 of JAIRKS010000143.1, read as the reverse complement.
TGTTTGACCCCGCTCGTCGCCGGGAGTCAGAACGGCAGACGGGGCGATACACGTTCGATCTCTTGTTGCCGCTCGATCTTCTCCCGTTCACCCTTGCGGAAGACGTAGGCGATGCCGTACCGCTCGCATTCGGCGCGGCGTTGTTCCTCGTCCCCGGCACGGCTGCCGAAGAAGCTCTCGATCTCGTCCCAGAGGGCAAGCACGAGGGCGTCGGCTTCCTCGCGGAATCGCGCGACCTCGGCGCTGTACCGCGTGACGTTCTGCTGGAATTGTTTCCTGGAGAAGTGTGCCTGCTTGAAGTTCTCGTAGTTCACCCGCACGAGGGCGACGGAGGGGCTGTAAACGGGTGTTCCGCCGGCGTGGACGCGTTCCTGCTCCCCGCGGATGATCTTCTCGCCCCACTCGAGGAGGTCTTGATCCGAGACTAACGCCGGCAACCTCGACTCGTCCTCGTCGATGCCGTAGTAGACGCGGGCGGAGGGCTTGAACTCCCCGCGGATGATGGCGAAGTTGAGCACTTGCAGGAAGTGCGAGATGTATAACTTAGCTTTCCTCGTGTACTCGGCGTGCCGACGGCTGTTAGTGGCCTGTTTTTCGCGCGCGACACGCGAGTTGGCGATGGCCGTCTTGAAGCGCGGCAGGAAGAGTTCTATTCTCTGTTTCAGCGCCGGCGGGAACGGGCGGGAGGCGACGTCGGGAGAGAGTTGTCTCCCGGTAACGACTTCAAGCGCCCGCACGCGGGCCGCGTCGGTGTTTGGTAATCTCCTGTAGGGCATGGTCGCGAAATGTTTGGATTCGATTCATTCGTTTATGCCTGCGAATCTAAGGAAAATAACTGGTGTTTCGCACCGCCGGGAACGATTTTTTTAATCAAAGAAATTCCAGCGAACGCCGTACTTGATGCGTGCCGGGTTAATCGGGTAGGCGTACGCGGAGAAGTAGTCGCGGTTGGCGATGTACTGGCTGGCGTGCTCGTACTTGATAAAGATGTCGGCGCGCTTGACGCGTAACGCGAGGAAGAGGTCGAGCTTCGGGTAATTGCCCGTCATTCCCTCGTGCTGGTCGCGGAACTGCATGGTGGAGGGTGCGTAGGCGCTGGCGCGGAAGGCGGTGTTGTAGAAGAGGTCGACGCCCACCTGGAAGCCGAGGGCTTTCTTGAAGAAGGTATTCTGGTAGTAGTTGTGCGAGTAGAGAGCGACGCGCGGCAGGGAAAGCGTGCCGGGGGAGTTGACGAGCTGGTAGTAGACGGTCTGGTCGAGGGTGAAATGTCCCAGGACGAACGCCTGTTTCACCCACGCGGTCAGGACGAGGAGCGAGGCATCGTGTTGTCGCGGCGAGGCGAGGGTGTCGAGGGAGATATATCCGGTCGTGTTCCTCAAGGCGACGCCGGTCTCGGAGCGATAACGGTCGTGGTGTAAACTTCCCTGGATCTCTTGCACGCCTGTCTTGCCGAAGTGATTCTCCCAGCGATCGTGATTCCCGATATAGAACTCGAGGAAGGGATTGGGGGATACGCGTTGCAGCGTCCCCTTGAGCTTGAGGTACGCGCTCCTGTCCCGCCGCAGGAACTGCGTGATCTCTCCCTGCAGGGAATAATCGGCGATGTAATCCCCGATGAGGCAGAGACTGCCGGAGGCGTCGAAGTGGAAGAGATCGGCGGTATCGACATTGAAGATACCGGCGGTGAGGTAGAGGTTCGCGTAAGTCGTCGTGCCGAAATCGTTCGTGGAGGAATCCCTGTCGACCTGCATTCGCTGCCGGTAATTCAGTTGCTTGTAGGTAAGGCCGGCGTGCACCCCGGGGAGATAACCGTACCTGGGGTGCTCGTTCAGGATCAGTTTCCCGGCGACCTCGACGAGATCGTTCCTGTAACGGTTATTGTACGCCAGGCTGTCGATATAAAAGGCGGGGAAGAAGTCACGATCCACGGACGCCTCCTTGAAGGTATGCTTGTTCCCCTCCACGCGGATCGAGAGCGTGGCCTTCAGCGGGTAGGTCATGATCTCCTCCGGGAGGGTATCCGCAACGAGGGGCACGGGAGGCAGCGAGTCGATCGCCGCGAGGGCGAGGGAGTCGGGAGGACGCCGGAGAGTGTCCGGCACGAAAACGAGCGGGAGAGAGTCCCGCGATAGACCGGGGAGGCCCGGTAGAGAATCCCGCGACGGGACGATAGCGACCGTTGAATCCCGCGACGCGGCGGGGCGCGTTCCTTTCCCGATATTGTATTGCAGGAGCAAGCTGAGGTTAAAGTTCTGGTAATTATTGCTCGGCTCCCCGTTGATACGGGTGAGGACGTAACGAGAACTCATGATCGTGTCCCGTATCTCGGAGAAATCGACGATGCCGCCGTTCTCGTTAAAGTGCCCCATGTTCTGGTTGACGAAGAAGGAGGCGATAAGGCGACGACGCTCGTAGCTCGAGAAGAGGGAAAAGTGATAGGTCTTGGACTTCTGGTAGGAGTACGAGCCGTTACTCGAGATGAGATTATAGCGAATCCCCGCGCTCCAGTAAGGCCTGATGTTCTGGACGTGCCAGAGGTCTAACCAGTTCTCCGACCTGTCGCCGGAGCCACCATTGAAGTAATCCAGGCGCGTGAAGGGGGTGGTAACGTTCCACTCGAGGGCATCCTCCGGCTTGAAGAGGTACGCCCGGACGGTATTCAACGGGTAGAAATCCTGGTTTCTCTCCCGGTGGATAAAGATATTCGACTCGTAGGGCGAGGGGAAGTTGCCGAGATACGTGTTGGAGACGTCCCTCTTGAAGATAACGTTATAATTGTGCACGCCGTCCGCGAGCGAATCGAGGGGAAGGTACTTCTTGTATAGCCCCCCGTTTACCCACTGCCAGGCGGTACGGAAGTGCGGGACGACGGGACCGTCCTTGACGGTAGAGTCCCTCCTGTTCCCCGGCCGTTGCCGTTCCTGATCCTCGTCGGGATTATAGAAGAATTCGTTTTCGTTTTGCGCCGTCGCGATAAATGACACGAGACAGTATAGCAGAGTATATAGCGCTTTTTTCATGGTTCGCGAATATACGGAAAGTTTTTAAACTGCCGAGATTTCGCTACTTTCGCGATCATGAAAACAGGAACAAGCATGGATAACAAGGCTGAAGAGACCGGGACAAGGTCGCTGAATTTCATCGAGCAGATCATCGAGGAAGAGCTTGCCGACGGGAAGAACAACGGACAAGTAGTCACGCGCTTCCCGCCGGAGCCGAACGGGTACCTGCACATCGGGCACGCGACGTCAATCTGCCTGAATTTCGGGCTGGCCGCCAGGTATCACGGGAGGTGTCATCTGCGCTTCGACGACACGAATCCATCGAAGGAGGAACAGGAATACATCGACTCGATCCTCGCCGACGTGCAGTGGCTGGGATTCCACTGGGATGGCGAGGTGCGCTACGCTTCCGATTATTTCCAGCAACTGTACGACTGGGCGGAGCAGATGATCCTCGACGGGAAGGCGTACGTGGACGACCAGCCGGCAGAGGTCATCAGCGCCCAACGGATGTCCCCGACCGAGCCGGGCGTGGAAAGCCCGTACAGGGAACGCCCCCCGGCGGAGAACCTGGCGCTCTTCCGGCGGATGAAGGAGGGAGAATTTGCCGCCGGCACGCGCGTGCTACGGGCAAGGATCGACATGGCCTCCCCGAACATGCTGCTACGCGACCCGATCATGTACCGGATCATGCACGTGCCGCATTACCGCACCGGTAACCAGTGGTGCATCTACCCGATGTACGATTACACGCACGGGCAAAGCGACTACCTCGAGGGAATCACGCACTCGGTCTGCACGCTGGAATTCGAGGTACATCGCCCGCTGTACAACTGGTTTCTGGATCAACTGGTCTGCACGGAATATCGCCCGCGACAGATCGAGTTCGCGCGACGAAACCTGAGCTACACCGTGATGAGCAAGCGCATGTTGCTCGAGCTGGTACGGGAGGGACTCGTGGACGGGTGGGACGATCCCCGGATGCCGACGATCTCCGGGTTACGCCGCGCGGGGTACACCCCGGAGTCGATCCGTCTCTTCGCGGAAAAAGTAGGGGTAGCGCGACGGGAGATCGTGGTGGACATGTCCCTGCTGGAGTTTTGCGCGCGGGAGCACCTGAACAAGGTCGCGCCGCGGGTAATGGCCGTGCTGGACCCGGTGCGGGTGGTGATCGAGAACTACCCGGAGGATCGCTCCGAGTGGGTAGAGGTAGAGAACAACCCGGAGGACGCCTCCGCCGGCACGCGGCAACTCCTCTTCACGCGGGAGCTGTACATCGAGCGGGAAGACTTCATGGAGGATGCCCCGAAGAAGTTCTTCCGGATGGCCATCGGCAAGGAAGTGCGCCTGAAGGGAGCGTACATCGTGAAGTGCGAACGCGTGGAGAAGGACGAGCAGGGACACGTGGAGACGATCTACTGCACGATGGACGAGGAGACGAGAAGCGGGTCGGGGAACGAACGGAAGGTGAAGGGGACGCTGCACTGGGTGTCGGTAAAGGACGCGATCGAGGCGGAGGTGCGTTTGTACGACCGCCTTTTCAAGGACGAGGATCCGGCGGGACACAAGGACACGGACTTCAAGCAGTTCCTGAACGAGAACTCCCTGCGCGTGGCACGGCGCTGCAAGGTAGAACCGGGACTGGCCTCCGCGCGCCCCGGGGATCGCTTCCAGTTCCAGCGCCTGGGGTACTTCTGCGCGGACAAATCCTCCGCTCCCGGAGCGCTGGTCTTCAACAGGACGGTAGGACTGAAAGACACCTGGACAAAACAAATCTCGAAGTAAGTGAAGAAAACAACCATCCTCTCGGAAGCACGCTCGTACGCGGCCATCACGTTCGGGTTAGTGATCTATTCCTTCGGCGTGACGGCATTCCTGATACCCCACAAAATCGTCGGGGGCGGCGTCACCGGCATCAGCACGATCATCTACTTCCTCACCGGGGAGACCATCCCCGTCGGGGCCTCCTACTTCCTCATCAACACCCTGCTGGTAGGGATCGCGATAAAAATCCTGGGGCCGAAATTCGGAATCAAAACCATATACGCCGTCCTCATCAACTCGACGCTGCTAAGCCTCTTCCAGGCACACATCCACGAACCGCTGCTCGACGACCGCTTCATGAGCACCATCATCGCCGGCATCCTCTGCGGCGTCGGCGTCGGCATCTCCCTGATCAACGGGGGAAGCACCGCGGGGACAGACATCGTCGCGATGATCATCAACAAATACCGGAACATCAGCCCCGGCAAAGTAATCATGTACCTCGACGTCGTCATCATCGGGAGCAGCTACATGCTCTCCTGGAGTTTCCAGGACCTCATCTTCGGCTACGTGCAGATGGGCGTCCTATCCTACACCATAGACATGGTATTCACCGGGCGAATGCAATCGGTACAATTCTTCATCTTCTCCGAAAAATACGACCAGGTAGCCAACTCCATCACGCGCGACCTAAACCGCGGCGTCACCGTCCTCGACTGCCAGGGGTGGTACTCCGGCGCGGCCCGCAAAATGCTCGTCGTCGTCGCCCGCAAGGGCGAAATGCAAGGCATCATGCGAGTCACCAAACAAGTAGACCCCGACGCCTTCCTGACGATGAACACCGTAATGGGAGTCTACGGGAAAGGCTTCGACACGTTACGAACATAAACAACAATGGACATAAAAATCTTCACATGCAACCCCCTCGAGGAAAACACCATCATCCTGCACGACCAAACAGGTGAAG
>JAIRKS010000136.1 GCA_031259905.1 Odoribacteraceae bacterium | reverse complement strand
GTCACCGACCTGCTGCGGGAAAAATACCAGCAACTCGTCGAACTGCTCGACTTTATCCGGAAAAGCGAGTACACCGGGCAGATCCGCGAGCAGGACGCCCTGCGAGACAGCCTCCTGTCGGCCTTGACCGCGGCGATCCGCGCGAACCAGCACAACCCCGACGCGGCCAAGCGCGATGCCGCCCGACGGTTGCTGTCGATTGTCAAGCACTACGGGCAAGTCTCCCGGAGAAAACAACAGGAAGAGAGCGCTGCCATCGACGACATCGTCCGCGAGCTTTCCGTCACCACGTTCTCCGGGTTGATTGCCCTGCTCGGCCTCACCGCGCTGTTCTCGCAGGTCGTCGAGGCGAACAACGAGTTTTTCCGCCTGACGCTCGCGCGCGTCGACGAGATGAAACAGCGTCCTAACGTCACGATGAGCGAGCTCCGCCTCGAGGTCAATGACTTGCTCGAGGATCTACTCGACCGCGCCGAGGCAATCATCACTCTCGGCACCCTGACGCCCTCCACGGAGCTCGACGCGTTCGTGGCCGGGTACAACGTGCTCGCCAACATGTACAGTAACTCGCTCGCGCAGGAACAGGGCCGCCGCGACGCCTCCGCCGGCAAGGATGACGACGAGGACGACGACGAAGACACGCTCGTCGACGAGGGCACCCAGACCGGCGAGGACGAGCCTGTCGATGAATAAACCGTCCAACAGCAACAGTAAAGAGAGAATTTGTTTTATGTTTCGGCACTTCACGAAGTGCATCTCACACCGCGCGCTCTCCACGCGCGGTTCACCGGGGAACAGTACCGCGAGGAACCCTCCCCGGTTTTTTCATCCCCCCACCTAACCAGGCAGGGGGAAAATGTTTTCCCCCTGCACCCCCTCCAGCCCGTAGCACGGGCAGGCATTAAGCTGGCCACGCGTGACGGGGGGACGTGATGAACGGAAATAAAGCTTCCGTTAGCGAGGCAACAGGCGGGGGGAGTACTTGCAGGAAACTGCAAGTGCTCCCCCCGCCTGCTGCCTCGCTAACGGAAGCTACATCGCCCGCGCTTCAAGTATCCCCCATCACGTCCGGCCAGTTTTTTGCCCGCCCATGCTAATGGGCTGGAGGGGGTGCAGGGGGGAACCACTTCCCCCCTGCCTGGTCAGGGTGCGGGGGAGGTCATGAAAAGTTGGTTGTAGATTTTCCTGGCGACTTGTATCGCGTCACCTTTTGGTTCGCTATCGTACGTTTTTTTATCCCTCGTCCATGCCTCCTCCATCGCGTAGAAGTCGACGCGCGGGAGTCGTTCGCCCTGCATCTCCCTCATGGAATTATCGAAAAAGAGATCCCAGCGCTTGTAATACAAGTCGGACAACAAGCCGTTCCACTCCCTGTGCGAGTAATCGTGCAGCCCGCCCTGTTCGGCGGCCGTCCTGTTTCCCCAGACGGTGACCAGCGCGCGGGCGTTCCACTCGTACAGGTCGCGGTGCTTCTTCCTCCCGGACAGCGACCTTGCCCGCTTGATCCAGGTGCCGACCATGAACTCCCGTCTCGTGCCGAGCAGCTCGTCCTGGCAGCGGACGAGCAGCAGGAAGCTATCGGCCAGCACGCGGAAACGCGCGATGTCGCGTGCCTCGCGCGCGCGGTCGATCTCGCCGGAGAGCCTGTTGCCCTCGTCCGCGATGGCTTGTCGCAGCACGTCGACCAGGTCATACTCGAAGTTGTTGTTCCCGGCGAACTCGTCCGCCACGGAGAGCATCTTGCCGGCGGCCTGCCGGGTGTGTCGCGGGTCGTAATACAGGAGGGACGAGCCCCACGTGGATACCCGCGCCGGGCGTACCCGCGGGCGGGCGCAGAGCAACGACTCGACCGTCCCCTCGCCGGGGTAGTCGGCGGGGCAGTTGTACGGGTAGGCGGCCAGCAGTTGCCACGCCTCGCCCAGCGCGTCGGCGTGCCGGCCGTAGCGGGCCTTGATGTACGACGCCAGCCACTGCTCTTTCGTGAATCTTTCCGGTCGCCACGGCAGCTCGTACAGCAGCTCGTACATCACGGGGTTGTTCTCTATCCCCTCCGGGGTGGCGCCCACGCCCGCGAGGGTTTTCCCGGCGGCGTGTTCCCTGGCGTCGTAGAATCCGTCGATCACGCGATCCATTCGCCCGTGGAGGCCCACGCGACCGCCGAAGTTGAGTAACATGCAATAGAGCCAGTCGTGCTTGCCGTATCCCCCGCGGCGATACCACGGCGAGCCGGGATCCCCCCACTGCGGTCGCTTCTCGCTGTACAGGTCGAGCACGAGCAGGTCGTGTTCATCCAGCTTCTCGATCATCGCCTGCCGCGGGTTTGCCTGCCATGCCTGGATCACCCACGTGCTCCCGGGCGCGGCGCGTTTCATGGCGGCCATGATGGTTTGCCCGGCGCGTTCGAGGTCGACGTTTCCGGCGTTACCGCCCTCGTGGAAGGGGTCCATAGCGTAATACTTTGCCTTCCCGTACAGTTTTTCCATCTCCTCGTAATACATGTCGGCGACCTTGTCGAAGTTCGGGTCGCCGGGATCGAGGAACGCCGGGCGGTCGAAGGTGCACCACTTCCCCGGGTCGGCGACGTTGTAGCCGAGTTTCTCGCCGATGTCCCGCGGCACCATCCCCGCGAATCCCGGCATCACGAGGTGGATACCCAGCTCCGCGGCGCGGGCGACGATCCGTTTCTGCAGCCGTTCCTGTTTCGCGTACCACTCGCGTGGGTTCGGCCCGCCCCATCCTTCCAGGTTATTCATCTGCCACCAGGCCATGTACGCCGGCCCGGCGATGAAGCGGTTCACCTCGTCGGTCGTGTAGCCGAGCCTGACGAGCAGGTTACGCCATACCGTTTCGTTTCCCGTCGCGTTCAGGCACAGGTTGACGCCGTGCAGCGCCATCCAGTCGAGTTCTTTTTCCCACCGCTCCCAGTCCCAGAAGGCCATCGAGTACGAGAACGTGCAATAATTAAGGTAATAGCGCGAGAGCATCGCGGTCTCCCCGCGGATGGTCTCGTCGGGCAGCGGCAGTCGTGCCGGCAGTCGGCACCCCGGGTTGTTCCACGACAGGTGCACGCCGGCGACGTACTTCAAGTACCAGTTCATCCCCGTGGCCTGGCTCACCGCGTTGTTTCCGCGGATCACCAGTTTCCCGTCGCGCGGCACGATCTCGAAGAAATCCTTTCCGTCGGGCGAGGCGATGGTCTCGATGGAGATGTCCCGCGCCGTGCCTCTCGTGACGCGCCGGAGTAGTTTTTTTATTCCCTCGTCGCGCGCCTGGAGGCAGGCGGGGAGGAGCAGCAGGAGGATCGCGAGGATCGCGCGTGTTCTTGTTTTCACGTGATTTGTTTTTTGTTTATAACCGGGAGCGGCCACTCCCCGCGCGAAGGTACGGTTTTCCGGCGAGGGGGCGGCCGCTCGCGTGTTTACCGGGTCAGTCGCGCTTGCATCGCGTACCTCGTGTTCTTGCTGAAGAGTTCCAGCGCCGTCATTCCCGTGATCCGTCTTCGCGCGTCCACCGTGTTGCCGTTCACGTCGAGGGTGATGTAGATGTCCCCGTCGCCGGCGCACTCGAGCGTGAAGGCGAAGGTGACGGGCAGCCCGGACGGGCGCGGGAACGAGGCCGCGTTGTTGTTGAACGAGATGACGCCTGATTTGTTCCCGGGAGCGTTCCACCAGTACTGGAACTTCTGGTCCTTGCCGTCCTTCCCTGGGTCCTCGTCGGAGGCCAGCAGTGCCGATCCCCAGTCGCCGATGTGTTCCTCGGCGTCCCAGGTCGTGGTCAGTTCCAGCGTCCACGTCTCGCCGGTGCTCAGGGTCGGGTTGAGGTAGACGACCTTCTGTCCCGTCCCGATCGTGAATTCCGGTGGCGTCGGCGTCGTCCCGGCCAGCGCGACGGGCACTTCCCGCCGTTCCCCGTCGTGCCCCACGGCGTACAGCCGGTGCGCGGACACGTCGAACAGGAAGCCGTTGCTATTGAACGGCTGGGAGGTGACATTGTTATCGACCGTGTAGATGCGCTTGATGTCTCCTTCCACCCCTCCCTCGCGTACCTCGAAGGCCACGGCGTTCGTCCACCCGTCGGGCGGCGACGCGAAGAGGCCGTTTTTCACCTCGGCCCCGCCGCCTGTTTGCAGGGGCAGCCGGCCCTTGAAGATCGGGACGTTCGCGTCCGTGATGTATTCCATGACTTGCGTTGGCCGGGGGTAGCCGTTGATGTTGTTGATTGCCGCCGACACCATCGCCTCGCTTACCAGGAACGAGCCCGACGAGTAGGGTTGCAGGAAGCCTGTCTTCTGGAAGAAATCTACCAGGTTGAGGTTGGCTTTCTGGCAAACAAGCTCCACGAAGTAGATCTGGTGTTGCCCGTCCGTCCGGCTACTGACGCCACTAGATCGGAAG
>JAIRKS010000088.1 GCA_031259905.1 Odoribacteraceae bacterium | reverse complement strand
GCTTCATCGAGGGGCGTCGCGGTGACGCGAGGGTAGCGCGCGTGATCGCCGGGGAGGGGAGGTTCGCCGCGTTATTGTCGTCCGGATTTAAACAGTATTTCGCGTTCTTCTTTCGTCAGGCTATCGTAACCGGAGCGGGAGATTTTGTCGAGGATCTCGTTCACGCGATCATCTCTTTTCTTGCGTTCGATGTTGTACTCGTGGTCGCTCATCCCGGCGGTTTCCTTCCTGTATTTCACGTGCATGTTGCTTTTCCGGCGCGCGTGTTTTTTTCGCCGGGGGAGGGGCCAGCGAGTGATGTCCACTCCCCGGCGCGCGGCGAACGCGAAGAGGCAGCCGAGCAACGCCCCTCCAAGGTGGGCGACGTGCCCGCCGGCGTTCCCTCGCGGGATGCTGACGAGGTCGACGATGACGGTGAAGAGGGCCAGGTGGGCAAGTCGCACGGGACCGATGAGGAAGATGTATATCCGGTGGTTGGGGAGGTACGTGCACACGGCGAAGACTATCGCCATGACGGCGCCGGAGGCCCCGATGGCCGACGAGACGAGGCGGGTCGATGCGAAGGGAGGGAAGATGTTGTAGGAGAGGATGTAAATGCAGGCGCCGGTCACGCCTCCCAGGAGGTAGACGCCGGTAATCCTGCCCGGCAGGCGTTCCTGGAAGATGCTGCCGAACCAGTAGAGCCATAGCATGTTGAAGAGGAGGTGCAGGAAGCCGAAGTGGGTGAACATGTAAGTAAGGAGCGTCCACGGGGCGCGGGAGAGGCGGGCGAGGTCGGAGGGGACGCCGAGGTATTGCAGGAGGATTTGTCCCGTGTCCTCGACGCCGGCGAGCCAGGCGAGCGCCTGGAAGAGCGCGAGGAAGAGGTAGAGGCCCGCGTTGATGTATAGCAGTCGCGCGAGTGGCGATCCTTGTTTGAAGGCGCGTCGGATGGCGCGCCAGGCGCCGGGCGCGGGGGGAGCGTCGCGGTAGTAGTTCATTAATAGAAGTATTTACCGTGTTTTCTCCAGTAGCGGACGATGAAGAAGCCGAAGAGCATTCCCCCGAGGTGGGCGAAGTGGGCGACGTTGTCACCGGCCTGGTGTTGTAGTCCGAGGAAGAGTTCGATTGCCCCGTAGCCGATGACGAAGTATTTTGCTTTTATCGGTACGGGGATGAACATGAGCATCAGCTCGGTGTTGGGGAAGAGCATGCCGAAGGCCAGCAGCAGGCCGAAGACGGCGCCGGAGGCCCCGATGGTCGTGATGTTGAGGTGTTGGAAGATGGTCGACTCGTAGAGGCCCCTTGCTTCCGCGATGTATCCCGCGCTTGTTTCCGGTCGTGTTGCCCACTCGTTGAGGGCCTCGGTCATGTTGACGGGGAGTTGTTTCCCGTATATTTCTCGCGCGAATTCCGCGAACAGCCCGACGTCGGGGGTTTCCTGGAAGGCGCTGTACATTTCCTGCAACTGGTGCAGTTCGTACCAGCTTACCAGCGAGTGTAGTAGGGCCGCTCCCAGGCCGGTGGCGAAGTAGTAGACGAGGAAGCGCTTTTGTCCCCACACGTGTTCCAGCACTCGCCCGAACATGAAGACGGCGAACATGTTGAAGAAGACGTGCATGAGGTCGGTGTGCGTGAACATGTGGGTGACGTACTGGTAGACGGCGTATTGTTCCGCCCCGGGCAGGTGCATGCCGAGCAGTTGCGCGAGGTCGATTCGTTCGCCGAGCATGTTGGCCAGGAGAAAGATGCCGATATTGATGATCAGGATGACCTTGACGGCGGGGGTGATGGATTGGAGTGGTCGTGAATTCATTTACGGTTTGATTTCGGGTTTCGGGGTGGCCAGCGGCTTGCCGGGCCGCAGGTGGTTGCGGCGCGACGCGTGCTTCCCGGGATTGGGTTTGCCCTTTGGCGCGACGATGTTCGTTTTTGCGGGTTCGGCGTTGTTGCCGGTAGGCTCGCCGGGTGATGCGCTGGGGGTATTTTCTTTTTTTTGCAGTTTCTTTTTCCGGTTGCGATTTTTATTACCGTGTTTCTTGTTTTTCTTTTCGTCGAAGCGGCTCAGGCTTTCTTCGCCGACGCCGTCGGTGTACTTGATGCTGGCGTTCGCCTCGTCCCCGGCGATGGAGGCTTTCGGGGGGATTTGTCCCCGTTTGTTCATGGCGATGATTTCCTTGACTCGCTCCAGGGGGAGTTTGACGATGGCGCCGCGTCCTTCCTTGTCGAAGGAGTAGGACATTGTTCGCCCGAAGATGTCTTTTTTCTGGAAGTAGAGCATTCCCTCGCCGGTGTTGAGCCACGTGCCGAGGGGCGGGAAGTCTCTTTGCCCGTCGATGTAGGCGTCGACCTCGAAATTCAGGCAGCATTTTAGTTTCCCGCATTGCCCGGCCAGCTTCTGGGGGTTGAGCGAGACGTCCTGGTAGCGGGCGGAGGAGGTGGAGACGGATATGAAGTTGGAGATGAAGGAGCAGCAGCAGAGTTCGCGGCCGCACGATCCGATGCCTCCCAGGCGTCCCGCTTCTTGTCGCGCGCCGATTTGCTTCATCTCGACGCGGGTATGGAACGTGTCGGCCAGTATCTTGATTAGTTTCCTGAAATCCACCCTGTCTTCGGCGATGTAGTAGAAGATGGCCTTTGTTTTGTCGCCCTGGTACTCGACGTCCCCGATTTTCATGTTGAGCTTGAGGGCGGCCGCGATTTCCCGCGACTTGATCATCGTGCCGTATTCGAGGGCGATGGCTTCCTTCCACTTTTCTATGTCGTGTGGTCTTGCTTTCCGGTATACTTTCTTGAGGGGGGTACGAGCGGTATCGATCCGTTTCAGTCGTAGCTGCTCCCGCACCAGTTCGCCCACGAGGGTGACGATCCCGATGTCGTGTCCCTGCGTGGCCTCGACGGAGACGATGTCTCCCGCTTTCAGGTAGACGCCGCCGGGGTTCGAGAAGAATCCCTTGCGCGTGTTCTTGAAGCGTACCTCCACGAGTTCCGGGGAGGCGAGGCTTCGCGGGACGTCCCGCATCCAGTCGTGCACGGTCAATTTACTTGCCAGCAGCCGGTGGTCTATGACGGGGATTGCGGCGGGGGGGATTTTTTTCACTACCCGCTGGGTTTCCTGTACCTCTTCTTGTCTCTCTTCGCCTATCGTTTCACTCATTATCGCATTGTGTTTAGTCGCTCGTGGCGACGGTTATTTTGGACAGATGTTTTGCATCACTTTAATGCATAAATCCGTGAGCACGATTCTCCCGTTCCCGTTCCGTAGGATGTCGTTGTACGCCCGCTCGAATTCATCGTGTAGCGCGACGACGTTTCCCTCGTTCACGTGAGGGGAAAATCTCCCGGAGAACTCGCTTTCCCGCGCGGTCATGTAGACCAGCTCTTCCTGGCCGAGATTGCGGATAAAGTTCTCGCGGATCATGCGGATGCAATGGGACAAGAAGCTCTTTTGTCCCTCCCTGCCCCGCGCGGCAAGCTCTTTCACGAAGGCGTTCACGGGCATCATCTCGCGTTTCCAGCAGAGGCGCATCATCTGTATAAACTTCTCTTGATTGTAGATATTTTGTTCCGTTTCCTCTCGTATTCTCGTGGCTTTTCCCCAGTTACCGCGGGCCACGCGGGCCACTTCAGCGGCCTGTCCCGCGGGCAAGTGGTAGCGGCGTTCCAACTCGCGCGCGATCTCCTGGGGGTGCAGCGGGGGGACGTGCAACCGTTGCGTGCGGGAAAGAATCGTCGGGAGCATTGCCCCCGGTTGCTCGGAGAGCAGGATGAAAAGCGTGCCGGGATACGGCTCTTCGAGGATCTTCAGCAATTTGTTGGCACATTCGGTTCTCATCTTCTCGGGCAACCAGATGATCATCGCCTTGTAGTCGGATTCGTACGACTTTAACATCAACTCGTGCAAGATTTCCTGGCTCTCGTCGACGTAGATTGTTGCCTGCACGTTATCGTCCGCTCCCATAGCCGCGATCCACTCGTCCAGCGCGAAGTAGGGGGTTTCCAACACCAGGCTTCTCCATTCCTCGAGGAAATCGCGACTCAGCTTTCCCTTGGACATCTTGACCACGGGGAAGACAAAATGCACGTCCGGGTGCACCAGCTTCTGTATTTTTCGACATGCCGGGCATGTCCCGCAGGCGTCTTCTCCCTTCTCCCCCGTGCAAAAGAGGTACTGCACGAATGCCAGCGCCAGCGGCAGCAGCCCGTAGCCGCTCTCCCCGCTGAAGAGCAAGGCGTGGCTCACCCGTCCCGTTTGCAGGGAGGCGAGCAAACGCCGCTTGATCCCCTCGTGCCCGATGACCTCGTTAAACAGCATGATTTATTCCCGCGTCTCTTGAACGTCAATGTGCAGCTCGGCGAGCTGCGTCGCGGACACCGGCGACGGAGAGTCGATCATCACGTCGCGCCCGGAGTTATTCTTCGGGAAGGCGATCACGTCCCGGATGGAATCCAGGCCGGCGAAGAGCGACACGAGGCGGTCGAAGCCGAAGGCGATCCCCCCGTGAGGAGGCGCGCCGTACTTGAACGCTCCCAGCAAGAAGCCGAACTGCGCCTCAGCCTCCTCGCGCGTGAACCCGAGGCAGTCGAACATCCTGGATTGAAGGGCGGCGTCGTGGATACGGATAGACCCGCCGCCGATCTCCACGCCGTTAATCACCAGGTCATAGGCATTGGCCCGCGCGTTCCCCGGGTCGCTCTCCATCTTGTCGACATCCCCTGGCTTGGGGGAGGTGAAGGGGTGATGCATCGCGTAGAAGCGGTGCGTCTCCTCGTCCCATTCTAGCAGCGGGAAGTCGGTGACCCAAAGCGGGCGGAACACGTTCTTGTCCCGCGCTCCCAGGCGATTCCCCATTTCCAGGCGCAACTCGCAAAGCCGCGGCAACGTCTTCTCCCGTTCTCCCGCGAGCAGCAAGATCAGGTCGCCCGGCACGGCCCCGCAGGCCCCGGCCCACGCTTCCAGGTCTTCTCCCGTGTAGAACTTCTCCACGGGGGATTTCAGGCTACCGTCATCGTGGTAACGGACGTGTACCAGTCCCCTGGCGCCCACCCGCGGGTGCTTCACGAAGTCGGTCAACTCGTCGAGTTGTTTCCGCGTGTAACCGGCGCATCCCGGGACGCGGATAACCCCGACGTAGCCTGCCTCGTCGAAAGCGGCGAATCCCTTTCCCCGGGCGATCCCCGTCAGGTCGGTGATCTCCATGCCGAAGCGCAGGTCGGGCTTGTCGCAACCGTACCGGCTCATGGCCTCGTCCCACGTCAGGCGCGGGAATTCACCGGTATCCACGCCGAGGATCTCCCGGAAAAGGTGGCGGGTCATTCCCTCGAACACCTCCAGGACGTCTTCCCGTTCCACGAACGACATCTCGCAGTCGATCTGCGTGAATTCCGGCTGGCGGTCGGCCCGCAGGTCCTCGTCCCGGAAGCATTTCACGATCTGGAAATAGCGATCGAAGCCGGAGACCATCAGCAGTTGCTTGAACGTTTGCGGGCTTTGCGGCAGCGCGTAGAACTGTCCCGGGTTCATCCGTGAGGGGACGATGAAGTCGCGTGCTCCCTCCGGCGTGCTCTTGATCAGCACGGGGGTTTCCACTTCTATAAAGGAGAGGTCGCTCAGGTAATTTCTCACCGCGCGCGCCATCCGGTGCCGCAGCTCCAAGTTTTCCCGCACGACGGTGCGGCGTAGGTCGAGATACCGGTACTTCATCCGGATCTCGTCGCCCCCGTCCGTCTGCTCCTCGATCGTGAAGGGAGGAACTTCCGACGCGGCGAGCACGCGCAGCTCTTCCACCGCGATCTCGATCTCTCCCGTCGGGATCTTGTGATTCTTGTTCGCCCGTTCCACGACCGTTCCTCTCGCCTGGATCACGTATTCCCGCCCCAGGCGGTCGATTGCCTGCTTGACGTCCGCGGTGGCGTGTTCCCCGGCGACCAGCTGGGTTACCCCGTAGCGGTCGCGCACGTCCACGAATGTCATCGCGCCCAGCCGGCGAACCCGCTGTACCCAACCGCTCAGGCAAACCGTTTGATGAAGATTCCCAACGCGTAACTCCCCGCAAGTATGTGTCCTGTACATAATATATCTTGTTTGTTTTAATGTCCTGCGAAAGTACTAAGAATTTGCCGGTTTCGCGGCAAAACGATTTCGAAAATTGAAATACGGGCGGGCACGGCGGGTATCCCGACATTTCATTACCTTTGAGACCGGGTTTTTCCCTATCATCTAACGTGTACTTGGAAAACAAAAAAGGATATGAATTACGTTGACATTATCTTATTGATCCCGTTGCTTTACGGGGCTTTCAGGGGGCTATCCAGGGGATTGATCGTGGAGGTTCTCGCGCTGCTCGCCCTGGTCGCGGGCGTGTATTTCTCGTTGCGCTGGAGCTCCTCCCTCGAGGGCTTCCTGCAGGAGTTCGTCGCGATCCCGGCGGAATACTCCTATCACGTCGCCTTCGCGATTGTCTTCCTGCTGGTCGTGATCGCGGTACACCTGCTGGGAAAGCTGTTGACCAAGATCGCGAACCTCGTCGCCCTCGGCCTGCTGAATCACCTCGCCGGGATGCTGTTCGGCGTGTTGAAAATGGCCATCGTCGTTTGCGCGATTCTCTTCCTGATCGACGCGATCGACGAGCGTTACGATATCGTCTCCACCGAAACCAGGGAGGGGAGCATGCTCTACGACCCGCTCGTCGACTTCGCCAACAAGGTCTACCGGGCCGTTATTCACTAACATTTAAACTTGACGCGAATGAATTTCATCGAAGAACTCGGGTGGCGCGGCATGATCCACGACATCATGCCGGGCACGGCGGAACAATTAATGAAGGGGCAAACCACGGCTTACGTCGGCATTGATCCCACCGCCGACTCGCTGCACGTCGGCCACCTCGTCTCCGTCATGATGATGAAGCTCTTCCAGCTCGCCGGGCATCGCCCGATTTTCGTCATCGGGGGGGCCACCGGCATGATCGGCGACCCCAGCGGGAAGTCGCTGGAAAGAAATCTCCTCGACGAGGAGACCATCCGCCACAACATGGAAGGCATTAAAGAACAACTCGCGCGCGTCATCGACTTCCATTCCACCGCGCCCAACGCCGCCGTGATGCTTAACAATCACGATTGGATGAAGGATTTTACCTTCCTCGATTTTATCCGGGAGATCGGCAAGCACATTACCGTGAATTACATGATGTCGAAGGACTCCGTGAAGAAGCGCCTGGGCGCCGACGCCGCCCACGGGCTGTCGTTTACCGAGTTCACCTACCAGCTCGTCCAGGGGTACGACTTCCTTTACCTCCGCCGCCACCACGATTGCCTCGTGCAAATGGGCGGGTCCGACCAGTGGGGGAACATCACCACCGGCGGCGAGCTGATCCGGAGAAAGGACGGCGCCGAGGCGTACGGCCTGACGTGGCCGCTGATGACCAGGAGCGACGGCTCGAAGTTCGGGAAAACCGAGGCGGGAAACGTCTGGCTTGACCCGCGGCGGACCTCCCCCTACGCCTTCTACCAGTTCTGGCTGAATAGTCGTGACGACGACGCCGAGCGATACATCAAAACGTTTACCCTCCTCTCGCCCCCGGAGATCGAGACGCTCGTCGCCGAACATCGCCAGGCGCCGCACCTCCGCCGCCTGCAACAAACCCTGGCCGGCGCCGTCACCTGCCTCATCCACGGCGAGGAGGCACGCGACACCGCCATCGCCGCCTCGCGGGTGCTCTTCGGGAACGCGACGGAAGAGACCCTCCGCGCGCTGGACGAGCCGACGCTCCGCGCGCTGTTCGACGGAGTGCCGCGGCACGTCGTCGGGCGAGAAGAATTAGCGGCAGGCATCCCCGTGCTGGAGCTGCTGGCCGTCAAGACGACGATCTTCTCCTCCAAGGGCGAGGCACGACGGGCGATCGACGGGAACGGCGTCAGCGTGAACAAGCTGAAGGTCGCGTCCAGCGATCTCGTCATCGACACGCGACACCTCGTCGCCGGCAAGTACATCCTCTTCCAGGCAGGGAAGAAGAACTACCACCTCGTGACCGTCCCGTCACGCGAGGAGGACGCACGCGACGCGTGATCTCCCGGCGCCCGCCTGAAAGCCCGCGAAAACGGCATTGCCTCAAATCACGTTAATGTAACTGGTAATCACGTCGATGTAATCATGTGCCATGTCAACTTTACAGTCAATCATGCCAACTTTGCAGTAAAAAGAGTCGACAGTTTCGTCAATACTGTCGACACTTTCGCCAATACTGTCGACACTTTCGCCAATAGTGTCAACAGTTTCGTCAATACTGTCGACACTTTCGCCAATACTGTCGACACTTTCGTCAATAGTGTCGACACTTTCGCCAGTAATGTCGACACTTTCGCCAATTCCTTCGACATAATTCACGAAAACGTCGACACTATTCCAGGCCCTTTAGCGATTTCCCCTGAACATCCCGGCAAAAAGAAGGCTCGTTTCCACGGGAAAGAATGACAATAAACCAGCGAGTTACGAGAAGTCGCAGGAAACCGTCCCGCCCCGTCGGGAGCGAGACGGGCGTTCAACGTTCCTCGCCCGTTCTCCCGCCTTTCTTCCGGTAGACGGACGGCGTCACCCCGAACACCTCCTTGAAATGCCTGTTGAAATACTTGAGACCGTTGAACCCTACCTGCTCAGCTACCTCCGAGATGCGTGAAGAAGTCTCGCGTAACAACCGTGCCGCCCGCTGCAGGCGCGCCTGGCGGATAAAGAGCGAGGGCGTCAGGCCGGTGGTCAGGTACAGGTGACGGTAAAGACTGGAACGGCTCAGGCCAATCGCCGGCGCGAGGTCGTCGACGGAGTAAGCGGCGTTGCCGATGTTCTGCTCGACGAGGAAGGTAACCCGCTGCAGGAACTTCCCCGGGGAAGAGCCGTCGGGGATCGGGAAATAACGCGACAGGGAGCGGGCGTCCTCGAGGGTAAGGGCCAGCTCCTGGCGACGCGCGACGTCCGTCTCCCCGTCGAGAAGCTCCTCGAGCGCCCCGGCAACGCGTTCGAGAATCTCGCGAAACGCGTCCGGGAGGAGGGGCGGGAGAGTGTCGTCGTACTCTTTTATATGATGTTCTTTCACGTGGTATCGTTCGTTTCGTTTAGTGTAAAATTCACGGTAAAGGTAACAAGAAAAACCCGGTCACGGCGACGAGGCGTTGCCCCGGGGGGGATTTATTCGTACATTTGCCCGTCGTCGCCCCCCGCGGGCGGCGGGAAATATACTCTCCAGACAAATTACACGCGCGCATGGAAATGAACCCGCGAGTGACACTCGCCCTCGACTTCCTGGAAAATACCGGGACGAACGTCTTCCTCACCGGGAAGGCAGGCACGGGAAAAACCACCTTCCTGAAATACCTGAAGGAACACTCCCCGAAACGAATGGTCGTGCTCGCCCCCACCGGCGTCGCCGCGATCAACGCCGGCGGCGTCACGATCCACTCCTTCTTCCAGCTCCCCTTCGGGCCGCTCCTCCCCGGCATGACGAACCGCGAGGAGGCCGGGGCGCCGCGCGTGAGCCGCTTCGGGAAGGAAAAGATCCACCTCATCCGCTCCATCGACCTGCTCGTGATCGACGAGATCAGCATGGTGAGGGCCGACGTGCTGGACGCCATCGACGAGGTGCTGAGACGGTTTCGCGACCGGCATCGCCCGTTCGGCGGCGTGCAACTCCTGATGATCGGCGACGTGCAGCAGCTGGCCCCCGTCGCCAGGGAAGAGGAATGGGCGCTGCTGGGGAAACACTACGAGTCGGTATACTTCTTCCACAGCAAGGCCCTCCGCGAGACAAGCCGCGTCACCATCGAGCTGGAAACCGTCTACCGGCAGCAAGACCCCCGCTTCATCGACCTCCTCAACCGCGTGAGGGAAAACCGCGCCGACGAGCAGACGCTGCGCGCGCTGAACGAGAGATACCTGCCGGGATTCGTCCCCGACCCGCGGGAAGGGTACATCACCCTCACCACCCACGCCAGGCAAGCAAGCGAGATCAACGAACGACGACTGGAAGGGCTGCCCGCGGCGACGCGCGTCTTCCCGGCCGGGGTGAAGGGAGATTTCCCCGAACACTCCTTCCCGACCGAAAGGGATCTCGTGCTGAAACAAGGAGCGCAAGTGATGTTCGTCAAGAACGACTCCTCGCCCGCCAAGCGCTACTACAACGGCATGATCGGCGAGATCGTCAACGTGGGCGAGGAAGCGATCGAGGTCAGGGAAAAGGAACGGAACGAACTGCTGCGCGTCACGAGAGAAGAGTGGAAGAACACGCGGTACGCCATCGACGAGAAGAGCAAGGCCGTCGTCGAGCACGTCGAGGGCACGTTCAAGCAATTCCCCCTGAAGCTGGCCTGGGCCATCACCATCCACAAGAGCCAGGGACTGACGTTCGACAAGGCCATCATCGACCCCCACGCGGCCTTCGCCCACGGGCAGGTATACGTGGCGCTGAGCCGTTGTCGCGGCATCGAGGGCCTCGTCTTAAGCTCGCCGCTGCACGCCGCCGCCCTGAAAAGGGACGAGACGATCGAGCGCTTCGTCGAGAAAATCACCGGGCCGGGAAAAGAAGAACTCGAACGCGCGAGGGCCGGGTACTACAAGTCGCTGCTCCTGGAGCAATTCGACTACGGCGTCCTCTTCCAGCGCCTGGACACCTTTTACCACCGGGCAAGCGAGCACCTCTACCGCCTGTACCCCGCCTTCGTGCAGCGTTACAGGGAGACGCGCGACCGCCTCGCGATGGAGCTGATAGAGGTGTCGGCACGCTTCCGCGGCCAGCTCTCTCGCCTGGCGGACGCCGCCGCCGATCCCGCGACGGACACCCTCCTGGCGGAACGCGTGGAGAAGGGAAGGGCCTATTTCGAGGAGTACTCCGCCGGGGTCATCGCCCCGCTCCTCGACGAGGAGCTTCCGGACACCGATAGCAAGGAGGCAAGGAAGATCCTCGAAAAGGCACGCGAGGAGCTGATCGAGGAGTTTCGCGTCAAGACAGGAACGCTCGACGCCGCGCGGGGAGGGTTCTCCGTGACCGCGTACCTGGACGCGAGGGCAATGGCAAGAATCCCGGAGACGGCAAGCAAGAGGACAGCAAGAAAGAAGGCCCCCGCCAGGGAGAAAGCTCCCGCGAAAGCCCCCGCGAAAGAGACTGCCCCGGCGACGCGACCGTCCGACGACGTTCTCCACGAGGAGCTGTACGACGCCCTGCGCGCGTGGAGAGCGAGGGAAGCAAGCAAGGCCGGCGTCCCCGCGTACGCCATCCTGCAACAACGCGCGCTCGTCGGGATCGCGAACGCGCTCCCCCGCTCCCGCGACGAGATGCTGGACGTGCCAGGCGTCGGGAAGATCGTCGTCGAGCGACACGGCCGGAAAATCCTCGAAATCATCGACACCTGCTACCCGCGCGAGTAAAACGGGGAAAAGCATCTCCCCGTTCATCGCGCTATCCCGTCCCTCGCGGACGGTGATTGCCCGCCCGTGCCAACGGGAGGAGGCGACGCGTCAGAAGTAAAGACCTACCTTGAAATCGAAATGGTTGTGGGACACGCGAGAGATCTCGTAGTCGAGCGTGACGGAGACGTGCCTGAACAGGCGGACGCCGGCGCGCGGCACCAGGCACACGCCCGTCCGCGGCGGGGTGTTCGCCTCGAAATCGCGCTCGTCCGACGCGATGCCGATGCCGATGCCGGCGAACGGGTTGACCCGTTTCCCGCGACGGAGGTTGTAATCCCCCGCGATCACGAATTTCAGCGAGCGGGGCCTCTCGACGTCGCCGTCTTCCCGCGTCCTGTTGAAGGCGGAGATATCGACGTGCAGCCCCACGTTGACGGGCAGCGTGTCCACGTTGTAGCGTCCCTCGAAGAATAGCGTGACACCGGGTTCCACGGCATTCCCGCCGTCCTTGTTTTGCCAGAAGGAGACGCCACCGCCCAGCTCGATGTTGATGCGCAGGACTTCCCTTTTTTGTTCTTGCGCGCCGGCGAGTACCGGGAGCGCGATCACTAACGATAGGATAAATGTTTTCATGGGTGTTATTTTTTACAGGTTCCGGCTCGCGCGTCAGAAGCAGAAGCCCATCTTGAAGTCGAAATGATTATGCGACACGCGGGAGATCTCGTAGTCGAGCGCGAGGACGATGTGCCCGAGCAGGCGGACACCCGCGCGCGGCACCAGGCACGCGCCTGTTCGCGACGGGAGCGTTCTGTCGAAATCCTGCTCGTCCAACGCGATCCCGACACCGATGCCGGCGAACGGGTTGACAAGTTTCCCGCGACGGAGGTTGTAATCCCCCGCGATCACGAATTTCAGCGAACGGGGTTTCTCGTAGTCGTTATCTTCCCGTATCCTCCTGAAGGTGGAGATGTCGACGTGCAGCCCCACGTTGACGGGCAAGGGCAGCACGTTGTAACGCCCCTCGACGAACAGCGTCGGGCCGGATTCCACGCCTGTCCCGCCGTCCTTGTTTTGCCAGAAGGAGACGCC
>JAIRKS010000031.1 GCA_031259905.1 Odoribacteraceae bacterium | reverse complement strand
CCTCGAGGATCTGGGCATCCGCCTCGAGGATCCGGGCATCCGCCTCGAGGATCCGGGCATCCGCCTCGAGGATCCGGGCATCCGCCTCGAGGATCCGGGCATCCGCCTCGAGGATCTGGGCACCCGCCTCGAGGATCCGGGCACCCGCCTCGAGGATCTGCCCATCCGCCTCGAGGATCCGGGCACAGTTTTTAACCCTTTTTCTTACCTTCGCGAGGAGATCAAGAGAACAAACCATCGCGGGAGCAGACCTCACCCCCTTCCCGCCACACTAAAAACAAGCAACATGAAAGAGAAAACAAGTGAAATGAAAAAGAAAAAGAGATGGACCGGCGAGCTAAAGATAGTAGTCGTGGGCGCTGGCCTCGGGGGCATGGCATTAGCACGCCTGACGGATCTTCTCGAGGCGAGATTCTCCTGGATTGACTGCTACTGCATATGCTTCTCCCTGCTGGTGCCGTCGTGCGCGGTTATGATATACACCTGGATACGCTTACACGACAGGTGGATGGAAAAGAAGACCCTGCAATCCGGTCAACCCGTCGCCGGGGAAGGCACGATCCCTCCTTACGTCAACCTAAAAACAAGTAACATGAAAAAGAAACCAATCAGCAAATGGAAACAAACCTACGCGATAGCTATCTGCAGCCTCATCGTCATGGCCGCCCCGTTAAAACCTCTCCTGGGGATGTTCCCCGTGGGGACTGCCATCCGGATATGGATCTTCGTGGCGCTGCTGTCGGGTAGCGTCTACGCCTACGTCATGATCAGGCTGCACGACCGGAGGATCGAGAACGAGAAGCGCGAGCAAGAGAACGAACGCGCCGGCGACCCGCCAAGCCACCAGCCGGAGGCATGACCCGTGACGAATCCCGCGACGAGCGTGCGCGGGATTCCTGCCGGGTTATTCTCCCGGCGCCCCGTCGTCCTTCATTTCTGCAAGGAGAAACGCGGGGAATCTTACAATTTAATGTTAAAGTCTGCAAGCGAGCGCGGGGCGCGGGGCGATAAACTCTATTTTCGCGTCGGACGCGTTCGAGACCGTGTCCGGGTTAACCATTAAAAAATCCATTATATGAGAAGAAAGTTATTCGTGTTTATCGTGGCGTCATGCCTGGGGACGCTCCCCGGGTTCGCCCAGATCCTCAACCCGACGCGCTGGAGTTCTTCCATCGAGAAAACCGGGGAGAACGCCTACGCGGTGACCCTCAAGGCAAGCATACAGCCGGGATGGGTGATCTACTCCATGTTCACGCCGGACGGAGGGCCGCTGAAAGCGGAAATGACCGTCGCGGAAGAAGCCACCGGGCAGGTGGAGCTGCCGGGAGCGCCCGCGGAAAAAGAACCGCGGAAGAAGTTCGACGACATCTTCAAGGTCGACGTGATCTACTTCGCCGGGGAGTACGAGGTGACGCGCGAGGTGAAAGTGATCGACCCGGCGCTGTCCGCGCTGCACGTGGCGATCTCCTTCCAGGCGTGCGAGGAACAATGCGTGAACCTGACGGAGGAGTTCACCTTCAATATCACCCCGGCAAAAACAACCTCCGACGCGGCAACGACGACGACGGACGGCGACGCGAACCTGTGGATCTTCTTCTGGTTCGCGTTCGGGTCGGGACTGCTGGCGGTAGTCATGCCGTGCGTCTTCCCGATGATCCCGATGACCGTCTCGTTCTTCATGCACGGCGACGCGAGCCGGGCGAGGGCGCGGTCGAAGGCGCTATTCTTCTCGTTCTCGATCGTGGCGATATTCACGGCGCTGGGACTGCTGGTGTCGTTCCTCCTCGGCCCCGGCTTCATCAACTGGCTGAGCACGCACTGGATACCGAACATATTCTTCTTCGTCATCTTCATCCTCTTCGCGGCCTCGTTCTTCGGCGCGTTCGAGATCGTGCTGCCGTCGTGGATCGTCAACAAATCGGACAAGCAGGCGGACAAGGGAGGCTACACCGGGGCGTTCTTCATGGCGTTCACGCTGGTGCTCGTCTCGTTCTCGTGCACGGCGCCGATCGTCGGGACGGTACTCGTCGAGGCCGCGCGCGGGTCGGTACTCCGCCCGGTCATCGGGATGCTCGGCTTCTCGATAGCGGTAGCGCTGCCGTTCGGCTTCTTCGCCTTCTTCCCGTCGCGGCTGAGCGCGCTGCCGAAGTCCGGCGGGTGGCTGAACACGGTGAAGGTCGTCCTCGGCTTCATCGAGGTGGCGCTCGGCTTCAAGTTCCTGATGGTGGCCGACCAGACGTACCACTGGGGATTGCTCGACCGCGAGGTCTACATCGCGATATGGATCGTGCTCTTCCTGCTCATGGGAATCTACCTGATGGGCAAGCTCAAGTTCAGGCACGATAGCGACCTGCAATACATCGGCGTGGGACGGCTGACAATGATCATCATCACGTTCACGTTCGTCGTCTACCTGGTGCCGGGGATGTTCGGCGCGCCGCTGAAGGCGCTCGCGGGATACCTGCCGCCGCGCGAGTCGATCGACTTCGACATCGACCGGATCGTGCGCGATAACGTCAAGACGTTCGCCGGTAGCGCCACGCCCACGCCCGCCCGCGTCGCGACGACGGGGAAAGTGAAGTTCGCGGAGTTCCTCCACCTGCCGCACGGCCTCGACGGGTTCTTCGACTACGACCAGGCGCTGGCCGAGGCGCGCGCCGCCAACAAGCCGCTGTTCATCGACTTCACCGGGCACGGCTGCGCCAACTGCCGCGAGATGGAAAACGTCGTGTGGTCCGACCCGCGGGTATTGAAGATGCTGAGGGAGGACTTCGTCGTGCTGGCGCTCTACGTGGACGACAAGACGAAGCTGCCCGAGGCGGAGCAGTACGTCTCCGACTACGACGGGAAGAAGAAGAACACCATCGGGAAGAAGAACACCGACTTCCAGGTGAAGAAGTTTAACTCGAACGCGCAACCGAATTACATCCTGCTGGACAGCCGGCACGGGGACGACGAGAACCTCGTGCAGCACCTCCTGGCGCCCCCCCGCGGGCACAACCTCGACAAGGACGCGTTCCTCGACTTCCTGCAAGTAGCGGTCAAGGAATACGAGAGACGCGGCAAGTAATCGCGCGCCTCTCTCACGCGACGGGGCCTCGAACACGATGTTCGAGGCCCCGCCTGTATACCCCCCGCGCCCGCCTACCGCCCGCGCGGGGCAAAAAAAAAGTGGCCGCTCCCGCGACCACCTGTTGCCGTTCCTCCCGGTTTACTTCCCGGCGAGGTAAGAGGCGATGCCCTCCTGCGTCGGCGTCAACCCTTTCTCGCCCTCGTGCCAGTTGGCGGGACAAACCTCCCCGTTCTCCTGGAAGAAGGCGAGCGCGTCGACGATCCGCAACGCCTCGTCGATGCTCCTGCCGAGGGGCATATCGTTGACCACCTGGTGGCGGACGACACCCTCCTTGTCGATCAGGAACAGCCCGCGGTAAGCCTGCGGGTTCCCCTCGAAGACGAAATCCCCCTGCTCGTCGTAATCGTACTCCCCGGCGAGGACATCGTAATTCCTCGAGATCATCAGCGAGGGATCGGCCACGAGCGGGAACGTGACGCCCTTGATCCCCCCCTCGTTACGCGGCGTCTGCAGCCACTTCCAGTGCGAGAACTCCGAGTCGACCGACACGCCGACGATCACCGTCCCGCGCTTGTCGAACTCCGCCAGCCGCTCCTGGAACGCGATAATCTCCGTCGGGCAAACGAACGTGAAATCCGCCGGGTAGAAGAAGAGGATCACGTTCTTCTTCCCCTCGAAACCGGTCAACGAGAAATCGTCAACGATCCTGCCGCCGTCCACCACGGCCTTCGCCTTGAATGTCGGGGCCTTTTTACCTACTAATACTGCCATGTGTTTTCTTTTTAGTGAATAATCGAATAGTCATGTTTATCTCGCCACGAAGGTAGGGAAAAAGAGAAGCGCGCGAGAGAAGAACGAGCGGGAATGTTCATGAAATTAATCGATACGGGGATTGGCCGCTTTTATTCTCCCGCGTAAATACAGGGGGACGGCGTTGGATTACGGAAAATAATGTCGTATTTCGCGTATACCCCTAAAACAAGAAGAGATGGAAACAAAAGCATTTGTGATTGACGAACGGAACGTGGCGTCGTACGCCAGGCAAATCGCCGAGTGGATACGCGAGCAAGTGGCCAACACCAGGAAAGCCGGCATCGTGCTCGGCATCAGCGGCGGGGTGGACTCGGCGGTCGTCGCGCGGCTATGCCAGCTGGCGCGGGTAGACGTCCACCTGCTGGTCATGCCGTACGGCGACGACATGGCGCGTGCCGGCCACCTGGCGCACGTCATGGAGCTGGTGGAGACCTTCCGCTTCCGCCACCACCTGTTCGACATCCGTCCCGCCGTCGACGCGCTGGCCATCACCGCCCCCTTCAACGACGAGGACGCGGAACGCCTCGCCATGAGCCGGGCGAACCTGCGCCCGAGAACGCGCATGACGTACCTCTACCAGGTGGCGCAGCTCGAAAACAGGCTCGTCGCCGGGACGGGAAACCTCGCCGAGCGGACGGTAGGCTACTTCACCAAGTGGGGCGACGGCGCGTGCGACCTCAACCCGCTCGCGATGCTCGTGAAGAAGGAGGTCTACGCCCTCGCCCGCTACCTGGGCGTGCCCGCGGGCATCATCGACAAGCGTCCCTCCGCCGGCCTCTGGGAAGGACAAGCCGACGAGGACGAGCTGGGAATCACCTACGCGCAGATCGACGCGTACATCCTCAACGGCACGTCCGACGACCCCGCCGTCGACGAGGCCATCGAGCGCAGGGCAGACCTCTCCGCGCACAAGTTCGAGAAGACGCCGGTGTTCGAGTAACCCGCCGCCGCGTCAGGAATCCACGCGAGGAATGCCTTCCCGGTATCCCTCGCGTGGATCTTTTTATGGCGCGACGGCCCGTCCCGCGCGTTCACGACGGTCTCGCGCCCCGACGGGTGGGAGGCGAGGACGACGGGAGGCGATGTCGTCACGATTTTTCACGTTCAAGTATCGAGTAAAAAAGGGACTTTTTCCGTGGATTCATGGTTTCTTGACTCCTCGAAAGTTTCTCGCTCGCTGGCGTGAGACTTTCGAGGAGTTTTCTGGTGTGTCGCACGCGAGCGAGAAACTTTCTAGGAGTTTTCCAGCGTCTCGCGTTACGGCGACAGACTTTCTAACATGTTAGAAACCTTCTCGCCGGCCGGCGACAGACTTTCTAACATGTTAGAAACCTTCTCGCCGGGTGGCGAGAGACTTTCTAGCACCTCGGAAACCTTCTCGCCGGCCGACGAGAGACTTTCTAACATGTTAGAAACCTTCTCGCCGGCCGACGACAGCCTTTCTAACATGTTAGAAACCTTCTCGCCGGCTGGCGACAGGCTTTCCTAACGCGTGGGAGGGCGTGCCA